>JAKSQT010000113.1 GCA_024403995.1 Ruminococcus sp. | reverse complement strand
GAAAAATGGACAAGCTCAAATACCGCTGTTGCTACTGTTGACCAGTATGGCTGGGTAACTCCTGTTGCCGCAGGTACTTGTACTGTTACCGTTCAGAGCGTGAATAACCCGAATGTCAAAGCTGATATCAAGGTCACTGTCACAAATCCGAATGCTCCGACCGTTTCAGCAATAAGCCTGACCAAAACTACGATGAACCTTTATGCAGGCAGCTATGCAGATATCTCATACGTTACAATGCTCCCTTCAACTCTCCCCGAGTCAGCAAAGGGCGAGATATGGACAAGCTCAAACACTGCTGTTGCAACCGTTGACGAATACGGCTGGGTATATCCTGTTGCACCGGGCACCTGCACAGTTACCGTAAAGAGTGCAAATAACCCAAGTGTTTCCGCAAATATCACAGTTTACGTTTATCAAAAAAAAAAATAATTGACGGACGCACTTATATAGACGATATCCTGATAGCCAACAAAAGTTACAATCTGCCGAGCACATATGATCCGGGACTTGATCCTGAATGCAAGGCGCAGTTTGACAAGCTTTCCGCTGCTGCCGCCGCCGAGGGACTGAATATCTATTTCTCGTCAGGTTACCGTTCATTTTCAAGCCAGTCACAGATATACAATAATTATGTAAGCTGGTACGGCAAGGCTAAGGCTGATACATTCTCCGCACGTCCGGGATTTTCCGAGCACCAGACAGGTCTTGCGATAGATGTGAATACGATAGATGACTCATTTGCAAACACAAAGGAAGCAGTATGGCTTGCTGAACACGCTCATGAATACGGCTTTATTATCCGCTATCCAAAGGGCAAGGAAGATATCACAGGCTATAAGTATGAGCCGTGGCATATTCGTTATCTCGGTGCGGAAAAGGCTGCACTTGTCTATGAGAGTGGTCTTACGCTTGAAGAATTTCTGGATATTGACTCTTGCTATAAATAATATCAGGGATGCCGTAATGGCATCCCCCTGTTTTCTATATCAAAGCCGCTGTCCGCAGTACGCCTGTATGCCGCAGGCTATTCACGGACAGTCCCCTGTCACCGCTGGCGGCGTATTGCATCTTGCTGCTAACTATATCTTATGCAGTTTCAGCCGATTTGCAACAATGAAATTTTTGCCTGTTACCATTTTGTATTATAACTGAAATAGTCCTGTTATTGAAATATTGCCGCAAAAGGGATATAATATACACAGAAAAAGAAAAAACAAGCAAAAACCCTCTGAAACGTCTGTCGGAATTTCCGTTTCTGACAGACACGAACACAACACACCTTTAAAATAAAAGAACAGCACCGCACAGGCTTTATCAGCTTTGTGCGGTGCTGTTTGTTATAGATTATTTTTCTGGAAGTGCTTCAATAAGACCAAGCTTGAACTTCTGGATAGCGAGCGCATCAAGATTTGTTACGCCGTCGCCGCTGCCTGCACAGTCTGCATTTGCCCAGCCCTGTTCTGTGATATGGGACTTATCCGAGCCGCTGAGACCGTACTTAGGTGAGTTTACAAGAGCCTGCATTATCATTACTGTATCGGCAAGATTTACCTGTCCGTCGTTGTTTGCATCGCCGTACATTGTAACGTCTTCTTTTTCTCTGTCGTTATCGCCTGTAGGATTTTGTGTTGGTGTTTCGGTATTGGATGATGTGACTATTGGCGTTGTTGTGGAAGTGGCAGTAGTTGTAGTTTTTGATGTTGTAGTAGTTGTGGATGTAGTAGTTGTTGCGGATGTAGTAGTGGTAGTAGTCGTGGATGTGGTCGTTGTGGTCTTTGATGTGGTTGTTGTCGTAGTCGATGTCTTTGGCTGTGTCTGTATCTGCTCATGAGTCTTGCCGCCGTCGAGGTTGCTTCCCTCTGAACCGGCATAGAATTCATTGAGTGAAAGACCATTCTTGCCGAGCGGAGTCTCGTGGTCAAGACCGATATACTTTCCGCTTTCTGTCTGCCAGAGTGACTCCTCAAACAGAGCGTACTTAGCTTTATCCCATGTTTTGAAGTCATAGCCGAGAAGTCCGCCTGTATCGCCTGAGTTCGGGTTGAGACACCAGAATGTATGATTGATGTGGTGGTCTATCATATAGTCACGGAGAAGCTCCATCCATTTCTGGTTTTCCTTGCCGTCCATAAAGCCGCCCCATTCACCGATAAGAAGCGGAGCGATATCCTCCTCGTTGATATATGCCCATGTGTCATACCAGTAATCGTCAAGGAGTGTCTGTGTTGTGAAGTCCTTGTTGAACCATGTCTGAGCATAAACTGACGGGCCGTAGTCATGAGGTGAATAAACTATCTGGCTTTTGCCTGCCTTTGGAGAAACAGGGTGCTCCTTAACGCCTCTGAGGTTGCCGCCCCACCATGCGCCGTACCATGTTGACTGCTCAGGCGGTGCATTGAAGATATCAGGTGTGCCCCAGTCTTCCTTAGGATACTGCTCGATGCCCTCTATCATGATAAGAGCGTGAGGATTTACTGCGAGTATCGAATCGGCACACTTTTCAGCGGCATATTTCCAGTTGTTCTCGTCTGTTGACTCGTCCCACTTTGCGATATCCGTCGGGCAGGTAGTTCCGCTGTAGCCACGCTTTCCGTGAGGCTCATTCTTGAGGTCATAGCCGATAAGTGTATCATCGTTTGCATATTTTTCAGCAAGCCATGTAAGTGACTCTATCCATACGTCAGTTGTAACGCCAGCCTTGCCGTACCAGAGTTCATAGTTATGACCTGAGTTATTTTCGTCAGGGCTGTGAATGTCAACAAATGCCTTAATGCCGTACTGCTTGCACTTTTTCATGATGACATCAAAGATTTCCATTGAATTTTTCACTGTTTTGCCGTCAGCCTCAACGAAATCCTTGTTGATGTTTACAAAATAGCCTGCCGGAGTTATAGAGCCGTCCTCGCCGACCTCGTCTGTCGGAGGATTATAGCCTGCCTGAACGGAGTTTGCAGCATCAGGCTTGCCGTTCATCCATGTAACGAGAAGCTCGGACGAGATAGGGAAACGGATAACGTTTATACCGTGGTCTGCAACGCTTGAAAGGAAATCGTCAACGTCAGTAGCATAGAGACCGTGAGCGCAGTTTTCGGTACAGTTGAAGCCGAACCAGTTAGCGCCTGTGAGCCATACTTCGTTGCCGTTAGCATCATAAAGACGGCTGCCCTCTGCGTGAAGCCAGTCATCATTGCAGTCATCAGCGGCAAAGGCTGTGAGCTTCGGGGAAACGTTCTGTCCCGCATCAAACGGAACAGCAGTACTTGTAATAGAAACTATACCTGCGGCTGCGGCTGCGGTAATAGCTTTGAATTTTTTCTGCATGATTTTAATACCCTCTTTCTTATACAAGGCAGGTGCATCATTCCGGATCAGGAAAATCAATTCGGAATACAATTTGTAGGAGATGCCGCCCTCGGCATCACATTATTGCTCCACCAACTAAATCTTGAATTTTTCTGCTTGTCCTGAAGAAGA
>JAKSQT010000112.1 GCA_024403995.1 Ruminococcus sp. | reverse complement strand
GCAGATATCCTGTTCCGAGACATTGTGATTTCACCCGAAACAGGTACGCCGCAGTGCGGCATTTTATCGCCGCTTTTGTCCAATATCGTTCTGAATGAACTGGATTGGTGGATTGCCAGTCAATGGGAAATGATGCCGACGAGGACAAATAAGGAGTATCTCAAAACCGATACACGCGGAAACACTGTTGTAGACAGGTCTCAAAAGTGGGCGATGCTTCGGGAGAAAAGCGAGCTGAAAGAAATCTATATCGTCAGATATGCAGATGATTTCAAAATCTTTTGTCGGGATTATCAGACAGCAAAGAAAACCTATACAGCCGTTGTGAAGTGGCTGAAAGAGAGACTTTCTTTGGAAATCAGCGAGGAGAAATCCGGAATTACCAATCTGAAAAAGAACTATATGGACTTTCTGGGTATCAAAATCCGCGCTGTGCCGAAAGGAAAGAAATATGCAGTAAAATCGCATATGACTGACAAGGCAAAATCCAGAACAAAAAAGAAGGTCTCTGAGAGCATGAAACGTATTTTGACTCACAATGACCAGAAATCACTTGACAAAAATATCAGCCTGTATAATTCACTGATCTGCGGACTGCATAACTACTATAAAATGGCGACACACGTCAGCGCAGATTTTTCAGAAATCGGTTATCCGGTTGCAGGAATACTGGGCAGCGCAAATCAGAACAACCGTCGCTGCTCAGTTGAAAAGTCAGGTGAAATACGGTCAATATTTATCGCGGAAAACTATGGTAAGTCCAGACAAATGCGCTGGATTCACGGCAGACCGATTATCGCCGCTGCATATGTGCAGCATGAATATCCCAAATACAAGCGGCGGGAAGTCAACAAATACGTTCTGAAAAATGATGCAAAGTATCAGGTGCCGAATTCCATCAATTTTGAAATTATACGCTATCTGATGGAAAATGCCTACCAATGGGAGAGCATCGAATTTGCAGACAATATGCTTTCAAGATATATTGCGCAGAAGGGAAATTGTGCGGTCACGCGCAAACCCCTGAGACTTCACAACATGGAGTGTCACCATATTAAGCCGCGACAAGGCGGACGGCAGGAAAACAACAGCTACGAAAACCTTGTTTTACTTTGCACAGAGGCACACCGGCTGATTACTGCAACAAAACCGACAACGATCGAGAAATATATGCTGATGCTGCAACTTGATGAAAAACAGCTTGCAAAAATCAATAAACTCCGAAAACTTGCAGGAATGACAGAAATCTAGCGACAACTACATTTACAGCTACAGGACTATGTATGCACTAAAATAATCTGAGTACGATGGAACGCCGTATGACGGGAAACTGTCACGTACGGTGTGGAGCGGGGGAAAATCCGGAGATCACTTCAAAGGATTACCTATCGCTATTCGGTGAAATACCGCAATTTGAGAAACTGATAGCAACGATACGAAGCCGTGAGATCAGTGCCAGTATCATACTGCAAGCTAAGAGCCAGCTAAAGGCTATTTATAAAGATAACGCAGATACGATCGAGGGCAACTGTGACACAATGCTTTTCCTCGGCGGCAAGGAGAAAACCACGCTCAAAGAAATTTCGGAGAGTCTGGGTAAAGAAACGATTGACAGTTTCAATACTTCAACTAACAGAGGTCAGAGCGAAAGCTACGGTATGAACTATCAGAAACTCGGCAAAGAGCTGAAATCTCAGGACGAGTTGGCGGTCATGGACGGCGGTAAATGTATTTTACAGCTTCGAGGAGTACGTCCGTTCTTCTCGGATAAGTACGATATTACCCGTCATAAGCAATATTCACAACTCCTTGATTCTGATTCGGATAACGAGTTCGACATCGAAAAGTACGTTGATAGAAAAAAGAGGATGTGGCTGAAACTCCATCCAAAGGATCAGGTCACGGAGTACGGTATTGATATGACAGCCGCCGGACAGGAAGTTACAACAGCATCGGCAACAGAGACAAATAACGCTGATGCACAAGAATCTGAGGGAACCGACGAAAAAGATATATATGTCGGATTTTAACTCAGACAGTGAAGAAACCGAACAAAAAAGAAAATCGGTTGAAGCTGCGGACAATCTTTATTTTATTTAAGGGAGACTTTTTTTCTATGGAAAACATGAATATTTCTGCGGTCGATGTTATCGCAAACGGCACAACTGCATCCGCCCCGAAGCACAAGTGGCTTGCAAAAGGCAGTAAACTCTCAAAGAAGTTCATCATGGGCATGACAACCTTCTTCTGTATGGCAGCAATGTTTGCTACGCCTGCGTATGCCGCAGGTTCGGGCGTTGTAGATACTTCTTCTTTCATCACAACTGCCTGTACCGTACTGAAATCCGTCATCTGCCTTATCGGCGGCGGTGTTTCGCTCTGGGGTGTTGTAAACCTCCTTGAAGGTTATGGAAACGATAACCCTGGTGCGAAAGCACCGTAGTGATATAGAAGTTTTTTCTCCCTTAGTGTAGTCGCATAACACCGTCGGTTATGCGACCTTTTTTCCATATTTGCCTGTTTCAACGGATATAGTCGATACTGCCACATCAAAGCGGTAGTGAATGACAATATCCTGGATTCGCTTTCCGCTGGACTTGTCTGCTTCATGGACTACTATCCTGTCAATCAGTTCGTGCATGATCTTCGGAGTAAGCACCGTGATATGCTCATACTGCTTGATGACATTGAGGAATGCCGTCACATCGGAGGACTTCTGTTCAGCCGTTTCAACAAATGCGGTAAACTCCGCAACAGTTGCTTTCAGCTTTGCCTGTTCTTCCTCATATCCTGCCGACATCATCGTGAAACGCTCGTCCGACAGCCTACCGAGGACATTATCCTCATAGAGTCTTGCAAAGATGCGGTCAAGTTCAGAAATGCGCTTTTCAGCCTGTTTCAGAGTTTTCTTTGCTTTTGTAAGCTCTGAGGACTGTCTATGTGCAGAACTGCTTAACGCTGTCTGAATAAACCTGTCCTCATTCTCCTTCACGGCAAAAAGGAGCTTATTCAGCTCACCGAGAACAATTTCGTTCAGGACACAGGTGCGGATATAATGCACAGTGCATTTATCCTGTTCCTTTGCGTAGGTTGAACAACGCATATGCTCCTGTTCAGGACGTTCATTCTTGCGTCTGCTGAGGTACATTTTCTCACCACAGTCTGCACAATACACGATACCCGCAAAGGGATTTACAACATCACTTTTCTGTGGTCTGCGCTTATTCCTGCGAAGCTCCTGCACTAAATCAAATGTCTGCTGACTGATAATAGGCTCTTGCGTATTCTCAAAAATCAGCCACTCCTCCTGCGGATCATAAACGATTTTATGCACCTTATAGGACTTCATGTGTGTCTTGAAATTTACAGTATGACCGCAATATTCAAGCCTTTCAAGAATGTGGCAAATCGTTTGCGCACCCCAGCGGTGCAGCTTGGCATTATGCCGTCCGTTGTCACGACCTTGCGATAATGCGTAGGCAGTCGGAGTCAGGA
>JAKSQT010000111.1 GCA_024403995.1 Ruminococcus sp. | reverse complement strand
CGCATAAGAGAATACACAGCTTTTTTGTTTTCAATAAGATAATCTCTGTGCCTTCGGTCTCGCCTGCCGGCTCGGTCGGTGCTTCTGCCTTTGGCAGAGGTGTCCGCAGGACACCCGCACCCCAAATACCAATGGGGCGGTTGTCTGTTTCAGACGGTAAAATAAGGTCGGGGATAAGATAGTCGCCCTCCCAATGATATGTGCCGCCGTTCTTTTCATAGTCTGATAATACTTTTTCCATTTGTTCTGCCTCCTTGTTTTTTCTGCATTTTACCCGATTTTCAGCAGGCAGTCGAATGTGCGAAGCAAAAAAATGCGTTTACAGTACCTTTTAAGGGACAGCAAACGCTTGTTTTGGTATTTATCCGTTGACAAACCGCTGTGTTTAATATATATTTGTTATGCAAACATTTGTTCTTTTTGATTTCGTAATGTAAGGAAGTGAAACAATGGCGGAAATAAGATACAAAATACCGATACTTTCTGTTCGTGCGCTTACAGCGTATGCGAAGGAACAGTCTGATGAAGTGTATTCATATAACCTTACGAAAAATGAAACCGAGAGCGTAATACAGCGCGGAAGTGAAACATATCAGAATGAAAATGCGATTTTTTATCAGGCAATGCAGCAGATAACTAATCATGAATTTACTCAGCCGCAGGAAGATACGGTTATTGACGATTTGTATGATGTGTTGATTTATCTCGATTTTGACGGTATTTTTGACCGTAATCCCTCCGTGCCCGTAAATGCACTGCGTCAGAAAAAAGCAGAGTCACTGTTTCGCCCCGGGGGAATAAACCTCGACTTCGGCACGGGTCCAAAGAATTATATAGCCTTTGAACGCTCTGCAAGCATGAGCCGAAAAGCAAGGCTTTCGTTTGTCAGAGCAGATATTTTCAATCCACTTCTTTTGGCAATAACAATGAATCTGCCCATAAAGAACTGTGAGCTTTCAAAGCTGTATGCGTATAACGGACTTATGTTTTCATCAGGCAAAAGAGTTGAAACCGATTTGTTTGGAAATGCGGATAATATTGTTATCGTTGATAACCCGTCTGTTGTTGTAAAAGATGTTCCCGTTGTTACCGTTCGTGATGTAACGGGTAAAGGAAGCGTAAGGAAATATGAAAGAATCGAAAAGACAGATGATATTGATGTAACAGCGTTTGACGGAGAGGGCTTTGTTTCTCCCGAATTTGCAGAGGAAATAAACACAAAACTCTATGGCAAACAGAACAGGCACAGTCATACATCGTTTCAGATAAGACTGCCGTATATCAAGGGAATGATTCATCAGGTTGATTTCAAAGCATTTTTCGCCGAATACGGCATTACACAGATAATTGATATATGGGGTAAGGCTCATAATGTAAATAATATAAAAATGATTCTGACAAAAAGTCAGTTCAAATGCGCTTCGTGGTTAAATGAGGATTGGAATTTTTATCGTGATTATTGCCTTGTCTGCCGTTTTTTCAATCATGCGCTGTATATCACCAATGTCAGCAAAGAACTGCCCGAAAATGAAATAACGCTCAATTATCAGTTCCTTTGCACTCTATCTGTTCAGCCCGAGCAGTTTCGTCCCGCTGATTTACCCCTCGGTTGGGATCACCCTCCGCAGGATGATGAGCGCCATTGGCTCACAAAGGCAACAGAGCAGAAGTATTATTCTCTTTGTTCCGATGAGGAGTTCAGACTTGACTATTTCATCAGCAAGGCACGGCGAAGATTTTTCGGCAGAAAAAACAAAGATGACCGTCTTTCAGCTATTTTAAGAGCCAATCCGCTTTTTATCAATGAAAGCATTTTCACAAAACAGCTTGACGATATGGCGAAAAAGCTGCTTGAAGATTTTGCAATAGGCAGACTGATTGTTTCAGGTGAAAACCGTTTCTTGTCGGGAGATTTGTATGAAATGCTCCGCAGTCTTTCTCCGTATTATGTATTCGGTGATGAAGAGAAAAAGGCAAAATTTCAGATGCTTCCCGATGCGCGAAATACAACAATATTCACTCCGGGCAATGTCTATCCTATGGAAGGAGTACACTCCTTTACACTTCTGAGAAGTCCGCATATTGCAAGAAATGAGGAGGTTATCGTAACAAAATCGACAGATGACTCAACAAGTATAAAGGAAAAATATTTTTCACAGCTTACAGATGTGGTTATGGTCAATCCGTCAGGTCTTATTGCCGAACGCCTCGGCGGTGCCGATTACGACGGAGATATGATAAAGATAATAGCTGATCCGATAATCAATGACTGTGTAACTTCTCATTATATTTCAACTTCAAAAGACCGACCGTTATACAGCCATATCAACAATCTACCTCTGCTGCAGATACCCTCGGCAGAACCCGTCAAATCAGATTTTGCCGATTGGTACAGCAGATTTCAGACTGTAAAAAGTACCTTTTCGGCTCGTATAGGTCAGATTTCAAACGCCGCCTTAAGCAGAAGTATTCTTGCCTACGATGAAAGTATTGATGAAGAGCTTCGGGAAAAATATATCAGTGATATTGAGATGCTTGAAATACTGACGGGCTTGGAAATAGACTCCGTTAAAAGCGGTATAAAGCCTAATCTGTCAAAATATCTTAACGGCAGAAGCGTTCAGAGAAGCAGGTTCCTGCAGTACAAGGATATAGTTGAAAAATCTGAGGGCGTTCATTTATGGTATGAACCGACCTTTGAGGAACAGTTCAAAGAATACTTTGCTGATACCGATTGGAGTACGGTCAGCTCGAATGTTGAAAAGCTGCCGTATTATGCAATGATGCTCAAAAAGAACACCAAAAAGGCTAAAGCAAAGCCGGCAAAGGCTTCGGATCTGTTTACATTTGCAGTCGAAAAGGGTTGGGAGAAAAAGCTGAATCCCAAAGGGCTTGCCGAGGTAAAGAGCATTATCGAAACCTACGATCAATGCCTTAAACGTATCAGAGCATATACACGGAACACAGGCAGAAAAAAGAAATACAACGATGTGGCTCGTATTCTCTTTATGAGAGATCAGGAGGCGGAATATGACGCCGATACCCTTTATACGCTGTTTATTAACTTACCGCCCGAAAAAGTAACCGAAATTCTTGAAGCTGCACGGAATGAAAAATGGCAGTTTATGAATTATGACTGCCGTATGCGTTTTCTGATAAAGCATCTGCCCGGAGAAGAGTTTTCAGAGTATTACGACCTGTTATCCGATTTCAGCTTCGGCGGTTACCGTGTGCTGACGGATATTCTTATTGATACAGATAATTACAACAGTGAAAACAGCCTGCGAAAGCTGAAATTCCCGACAGATTCAAAGGAAATGACGGAGCTTATTGACGCATATATAAATAAAACTGCCGGCAAAACCTACCGTGAAGCGGTTGCCGACAGATGTTTAGCTATCATTAAATCAAAGGTCAGACCTGACTTTGCCGTAAAATGCGCCGTCGCTCTTAACAAGCGCGGATTTATGTGGGATGTATTATGGCAGTATGTCGGAAAATATGTATTGAAAAGAGGCGGACAGAATGACGAATGAATGGGCGGAATTCAAAGCATATACAGAAAAGCCTGTATTCAAACTTGAGA
>JAKSQT010000110.1 GCA_024403995.1 Ruminococcus sp. | reverse complement strand
CTTTGAAGCTATAAGTTCACCACTTGAATTACCTACATTATGTGTGTACGATCTTACAACAAACCAATTACCATGCGAAACACTTACATACGATAGTGCAAGGATGTCAAGTGCAGAAATATAAAGGAGCTGATATATTATGCCATACACCGAAGAAAGTTACGAAAATGCAATTATTCAGCTTTTTGAAGAACTTGGATATACGCATATCTGCGGATATGATATTGAGCGTGACTATAAATGCCCATTGTATATGGATGAGCTGACGGCTGCTTTGGAAAGGCTGAATCCGACACTCCCCGATGATGCAATCAGCGATGCGCTGTATAAGCTCCAGAACTTCGAGAACGGCGAGCTGGTGCAGAAAAACGCTGTTTTTATGGACTATCTGCAAAATGGTATTGAAGTTCGCTACAACGACAAGGGTGAAGAACGTTCGGCACTCTGTTACCTTGTGGATTATGCAAAAGCTGAGAATAATTCCTTTATTATTGCAAATCAATGGACGTTTATCGAGAATGAGGAAAAGCGTCCTGATATTCTGCTGTTCCTGAACGGTTTGCCTGTTGTCCTTATGGAATTGAAATCTCCATCCCGTGAGGAAACGGATGCTTCCGAAGCTTATACACAGATACGGAATTATACGCACAAAATACCGTCTATGTTCATTTATAATGCAATTTGCGTTATGAGTGACCTCTCGGAGAACCGTGCAGGCACTATCACTTCGGGCGAAGATCGCTATATGGAATGGAAAACAAAGGACGGAAGCTATGAAAATACGCAGTTCGCTCAGTTTGACACGTTCTTTGAGGGCATTTTTCAGAAAGAACGCCTACTTGATATTCTCAAGAACTTCATTTTGTTCTCAAATGAAGGCTTAAAAAGTTATAAGATACTTGCAGGTTATCATCAGTATTTCGCCGTTCGTAAAGCTATTGAAAGCACCAAAAGAGCTGTTGTGACTGACGGTAAGGGCGGTGTGTTCTGGCATACACAAGGTTCGGGCAAGTCGCTGTCTATGGTGTTTTATGCTCATCTGCTCCAATCTGCTCTTGAAAGCCCGACTATCGTTGTAATCACAGATAGAAACGATCTCGATGATCAGCTTTACTCACAATTTGCTAAATGTAAAGATTTCCTGAGACAAGAGCCTGTTCATGCGGAAAGCCGTGAGCATCTGAAAACGCTCCTTGATGGCAGAAAAGCCAACGGCATCATCTTCACTACTATGCAGAAATTTGAGGAAAGCAGTGAATCACTCTCAGACAGACGCAATATTATTGTCATGGCTGATGAAGCACATAGAGGACAATACGGTCTGACCGAAAAAATCAAAATGACACAGAACGAGGATGGAGAACTGATTGCTAAGAAAGTAATCGGCACAGCCCGTATTATCCGTGATACACTTCCAAATGCTACCTATATCGGCTTTACAGGCACTCCTATCGCTATGGAAGATAGAAATACCCGTGAGGTATTCGGTGACTATATCGACATTTATGATATGACGCAGGCTGTCGAGGACGGGGCTACTCGTCCTGTTTACTATGAAAGCCGTGTTATGAAACTGAAACTTGATGAAAGCACCTTGAAGCTGATCGACACGGAATATGACATCATGGCTCAAAATGCTGATGCATCTGTTATAGAGCAAAGCAAGCGAGAGCTTGGGCAAATGGAAGCAATACTCGGTCATGAAGATACAATAAAATCCCTTGTGGACGATATTCTTGACCATTATGAGAATTACCGTGAGAACCTGCTGACAGGTAAGGCAATGATCGTTGCTTATTCCCGTGCTATTGCGATGAAGATATACAGACGTATTCTTGAAGTACGTCCTGGCTGGAGTGAAAAAGTCGGCATTGTAATGACTGCTTCAAATAAAGATCCGGAAGAGTGGCACGAAATCATTGGCAATAAACGTCACAAGGAAGAACTTGCAAAAAAATTCAAAGATAATGACAGCCCCCTTAAAATTGCTATTGTTGTTGATATGTGGCTGACGGGCTTTGATGTGCCTTCCCTTGCAACAATGTATGTATATAAGCCGATGATGGGATATAATCTGATGCAGGCAATTGCACGAGTCAACAGAGTATTCCGTGACAAGGAAGGCGGTCTTGTCGTTGATTATGTCGGTATTGCAAGTGCATTGAAACAGGCTATGAACGATTATACCGTTCGTGACCGCAAGAACTATGGCAATACAGATATTGCAAAAGTTGCGTACCCGAAATTTCAGGAGAAAATGCAGATATGCCGTGAACTCCTGCACGATTTTGACTATTCTGCTTTCTTTGGCGGTAATGAGCTGACGGCAGGACGCACGATAACAGGTGCAGTTAACTTCCTGATGGACAGAAAGAGAGAACAAGACAGAGAAAGCTACACCAAAGAAGCATTATTGCTGAAACAGGCTCTTTCGCTTTGTTCCTCTATCGCTGAACAAGATGAGCGTGATGAAGCTGCATTTTTTGAAGCGGTGCGTGTTCTGCTGATGCGTATTCTGAATCAAGGCAATGGCGGTAAGAAGCTGTCACTGCCTGAAATAAATGCTAAAATCAATGAATTGCTGAAACAGAGTATCCGGAGTGATGGTGTAATCAATCTGTTTTCCGACAAGGAACAGGACTTCTCACTGTTTGATCCTAAATTCCTTGAAGAAATATCTAAAATGAAGGAAAAGAACCTTGCTGTAGAACTATTGAAACGCTTGATTGCTGAACAGGTGCATATCTATAAGCGCACAAACCTTGTAAAATCACAGAAATTCAGTGAAATCATGCAAAATGCCATGAACCGTTATCTGAACGGTATGCTCACCAATGAAGAAGTCATTGAAGAGATGCTGAACCTTGCAAAACAAATCAGAGAAGCACAAAAGGCAGGAGAAGATCTTGGCTTGACTGCTGACGAACTTGCTTTCTATGATGCACTCACTAAACCGCAGGCAATCAAAGACTTCTATGAAAATGAGGAGCTTATCGCTATAACAAAGGAGCTTGCTGATAAGCTGCGAAAGAACCGTACAATAGATTGGCAGAAACGAGATGGTGCAAGAGCTAAAATGCGTATGATGATACGCAAGCTCCTGAAAGATCATCGCTATCCGCCAGAGGGTATGGAAGATGCGGTATCAACTGTTATGGGCCAGTGCGAACTTTGGGCAGATAGTATTATGAGTGTATAATAAACCGTTAGCTCTTAGCCTATTGACACACAAAAAATTTTTCTCATAAGTCCAACTCAGCATTATGGCGTGTGCAAAAATAGCAGAATGCTATAATTGAATTACAGCGAAGCCCTGAGATTTGTTATAAGCATTTCTCAGGGCTTTGTTATTTTATCGGTGATTTTCAGCTTCGCAGGTTTGGACGGCTTTGATGCGCTTCTACGTTCGTCAGATAGACTATCATCATTCAAGGTCATTCCGCCTCTTACCTTTTTGCTGATCTCTGCTCTGTTCCTGACGGAGAAATTCTTCTATTGTACGCTGTGCATCGGCAAGCTCACGGGCTTTGTTATCTTCCTGTCGGAACTCAGTGTCCATTGCGGACAATTCATTGCGAAGTTCCTTAATTTTCTGCTCCAGACTCTCAACAGTCGGAATGCGCCCTGACGGATAAAGCTCCAATACCTTTTCACGAATATCACTAAGCTGACTCAGCTCATAAAGATGCTCATT
>JAKSQT010000011.1 GCA_024403995.1 Ruminococcus sp. | reverse complement strand
GACGAAAAATCTAACTGCGTTTCTGCCGCACAATCTTTGTGCGGTGTTGCCTAAATTTTAATGAAAATGATCATTGCAAGGAAAATGACAATTGAAATTATCATTTCAATTATCTGAGTTCTTTCAGCCTTTATGTCACTTGCAAACTGACTTTCGTCAATAGCGGTGCCGTTTCTCATGATCTTGCTGTATGCAAGTTCAAGTCTGTAGGCACTGCGGAATGAAAGTTTATGTCTTTCACCGGAGATGTCGGTAATGGTAAGAGTGAACAAGGTCTTGATATTCCTGCCGCTGTGAGTGCTTGCTTCATGGCTTTCCTGCGATTTATCGGCACTTTTTATATCATCGAGGCAAATAGCCTCACATTTGCCGAAATTGAACAGATATTCGTCGGAAACATATGTAAGCATATCTATCTTTGATGCGTCTGTAAGAATTTCATCAAATTCCTCATCGCTGTCGATATCGGCATCTGATTTCATATCCTCAATACTGCGGTCAAACTTTTTCTTCGTTATCTGGTGATAGATGATGAACACGTTGAAAAGTATGAATACAACGGCAATGAGAGAATTCAGGTGCTCGGTCACATAAAGCGTATCAAGAAGAAGTGCGGTGATAAGAAATGATACGGCAATGAAACGGTATTGAATGACCTTGCATATCAGGAACATTTTTTTGTACATTGTTATTCTCCGTTCAAAGAGATATAAAAGAGAATTATGGCAACACCAAATCTGACTGCGTTTCTGCCGCACAATCTTTGTGCGGTGTTGCCTTATGAAAAATCACCTTTTGCCTGTTTTAATATTTCGTATGCTTTTATGACTTTCTGCGGATTTCTGGAATAAAACTTATAGCATTTTCCGTTGTATTCCTTGAATTGCAGGAAATAGATCGTATAAAAAGCATCTTTGTTTCTTCCTACAAGTTGTTCCTTATCCATTAAGAAATCGGAAACATCGCTTATTTTAATGGCGATCCTGTCCGATAAGCTGCAAAAGAAACTGTCGGAAATAAAAGTTTTACTGTCAATTTTTGTCATGCCTGCCAGAATTTCGTCAACATCCTTCGGATACATGGCGTTAAGTGTTGCTTTCATATCGCTGAAATCAGTGTTTCTGATATTTATGCTGATGAAGGAAAAAATAAGCAAACCGAAAAGTATTATAATTACCGGCAAGCCTGCCTTGTTCTTTCCGTCAGTACAAATAAAAATAAAGAAAGCAGCTATAACAGCGCAAGCAATGATCTTAAATGCAGTTCCGATATATTTAGTCAATAAATACCTTCTGTACATGATTTTTCTCCCCTTTAAAATTACCCCTGTTATTTGCTGCTGAATTTCTTTTCAGCAGCCTGAAGACGTTTCAGAGATACATCAACATAGCTGTTGTCTATCTCAACGCCTATATACTTTCTGTTTAACGACAATGCAGCTTCACCGGTGCTGCCGACACCGTTAAAGCAGTCGAGCACGACATCATTTTCATTTGATGCGATGCTGATTATTTTTTGCAGGATCGAAACGGGCTTTTGTGTCGGATGCATATTCTTGCCGTTTTCGTCCTTTATGCGTTCTTTTCCCATGCATATCGGGCTTTCGATGAAATTATGCATATCGCTTTGTGTAGTAAAGTTCCATGTATGTCCTTTGTTCCAGCAAGCGATGATAAGTTCACAGCTGTTCAGGAAAGAAGATTTCCTGAAATTCGGAACAGGATTTGTCTTATGCCATACCATGAACTGGAAAGTGTCAAAGATCGAGTCGAAAGCCTTGTGATAGTCACCTATGAGATTATAGGAGCAGAATATGAAGATATTGCCTTTCGGAGAAAGAATGCGCTTGAATTCGGAAGCGAGTTCTGACGGATCAAGATCTATCAGATCCCACTCAGCCAGATCGTTATTTATGTCTGAACGCCAGTTGAAATACATATTTCCTGTGCTGTACTGGGCAAGGTTGTATGGCGGATCAGTAAGAATAAGATCAATGGAATTATCAGGTATATCCTTTAAAACAGAGAAACAGTCTCCGCTTATAAGGTCAAATTTTTCGCCTTTAAATATCATTTTTAAAATACATTTCCTTTATTTTTGATAATGAAGTCTTGACTTTTTCAGCAGATCTCTGATACTGTTCAAAAATAATATTAAAACCGTCATTATCATCACAGACAAAGTCCCAGTAATCCTTGCCTATCAGAAGTTCGTCATCAGCAAAAAACTGACGTATTCTTTCCTGTTTCCATTCATTGCCTTCACCGAATTTGTTATAAGCTGTTGCAAAATAGATCTTGATCTTTGCAGTCTTATCGTTCTTCAGCAGATTTTTCAGAAGGAAATATTCTTCAAGCAGAGCAGATTTTTCGGCTCTTGCTTTTTTGTTGTCAAGATCTCCTGATGCTTTGAGTTCGATTATATAGTGCTCATTTTTTTCAGGATTAAAGAAATAATTGTCGGTAACATGAGTACGCTCATAGCTTGCTGTATTTTTAGGATAAATTACATTGAAGTCACTGTAGTGCTGAATTTCAGGAGTTGATGTCCGGCTTACGTAATTATCAAGAACAGATGCAATTCTCTGAGTCTGGTCGGGCAGGATAAATGAGGTGATATTTCCTTTTACTTCATAAGAAAGCTTTGCAATATCATTTCCGAGCGCTTCGAGGATATTTCCGAAACTGCTGTCGAAACTGCGTACAAATGCTGAATAGAACATGAACTCACCGCCAAGTTCGGCGATAAAGCAGTTATTCTTTTTCATATTGATAACGCCTGTTTCACAGTCAAGTTCCTTTTGATAGCGGCTCAGAAGACTTTCGGAAAAATTCCTGATACTGCTGTCAACAAGAAACTCGATAGCTTCCTTTTTTTGTTTATCCATCATTTCTCCTTTAAATCAGAACTGTTCAAGGAATCTCACGTCATTCTCATAGAGAAGGCGGAGGTCATTGATATCATAGCGTCCCATTACCATTCTTTCAAGTCCGAGACCGAAAGCAAAGCCTGAATAAACATTGCTGTCGATGCCGCAGTTTTCAAGAACCTTCGGGTGAACCATGCCTGCGCCGAGAAGCTCGATATATCCCTCGTCCTTGCACATTGAGCAGCCTTTGCCGCCGCAGTTGAAGCAGCTTATGTCAACTTCACAGCTTGGCTCGGTGAACGGGAAGTGGTGAGGACGGAAACGAAGCTTGCAGTCATTGCCGTAGAGCTTTTTCATGAGCATTTCAAGAGTGCCCTTGAGGTCGGACATTGTGATGCCCTTGTCAACAACGAGTCCCTCTATCTGGTGGAAAAGAGGGGAGTGGGTCGCATCAACTGCATCTGAACGGAATACACGTCCCGGTGAGATAATGCGGATAGGCGGTTTCTGAGTTTCCATAACGTGTACCTGTACAGATGAGGTCTGTGTACGGAGGAGGATAGTTTCGTCAGTGCCGTCGATATAGAATGTATCCTGAGTATCTCTTGCAGGATGGTCAGGCGGCAGATTAAGTGCCTCAAAAACGTGGTAGTCGTCATCGATCTCAGGGCCGTCAGCAATGTCAAATCCCATGCCCATGAATATCTCACGTATCTCGTTCTCCACCTTTGTAAGCGGATGGAGCTTGCCGAAAGGAGTGTATGAGCCGGGGAGAGTGATGTCGATAGACTCCTCCTTGATCTTTGCAGCCTGAGCATCAGCCTTGAGAGCCGCAAGCTTTGAGTTGAGAGCTTCTTCGATGTCTGCTCTTACCTTGTTGGCGAGCTGACCGATGACAGGTCTTTCCTCTGCGGAAAGTTTGCCCATCTGTTTGAGAATTGCTGTAAGTTCTCCTTTCTTGCCGAGAAACTTGATTCTCAGGTCGTCCAGTGCCTTGATGTCGGAGCAGTTTTCAAGCTCTTGTTTTGCCTGCACTTCGATTGTTTCGAGCTGTTCTTTCATTTTTTCACCTCATAGTAAATATATATTGTTTTGTGTCGCCTTTATGTAATCGGAAAAGCTAAGGCAGCATCGCACAAAGCAATTCCGTCAGGTTACAAAAAAAGCCCTGCCCAACAGGACAAGACACGATCTTGTTTATAAACCACCCATTGTCAGGAGAGCCGACACTCTCTTGTCTTTAACGCAGACCTACGTCGGAATTTACTTGGCAGAGCCGTTGGAGACCGCCCCTCGTGAGTGAACTTCGGAAAGCTTTAGTCAGGGCATTCACACCAAGCCGCCCCTCTCTGGTGACATATCTGCAAGCCTACTCTCTCAGTCAACGGGTTATAACATTATTATACTGATATTTTGAAAAAAATCAAGAGTTTTTCTTGAAATTTTCAGGAATTTATGATATCATATAAATTGTTGTATCTTAGTGATATACATTATAATACAGAATGGAGAAAATGCAATGGATAATTTTGCTGAACAGCTTGTAAAGAAGAACGAAACGCAAGCCGATAAAACAAGGAGAATTTCACTTCTTATTGTCGGCATACTGCTCACTGCTGTGATCGCAGCTCTTGCTGTGCTTCAGTTGGGAAATTTTCTGGTGTCGATACTTGGATTTGCGCTTGCGGTGGCGTGCGGATACGGAACATATGCCATATACCGCAATTCCTTTGTGGAGTATGAATATACATTCACAAACGGCGAGCTTGACGTTGACAAGATAATCAACCAGAGTAAGCGCACGGAAATGGTAGTGGTAGAGGTAAGGGAATTCACCGATTTCGGCAGATATGATGAAAACATGAAGGAAACTGAAGAAATGACGGTGATTTCGGCATCTGACAGTATTTCCAAGCATGAGTTCTATGCTGATTTTGACCATGCGGAATATGGCACGACAAGGCTTATTTTTGCGCCTGATGACCGTATGATGGAGAATATCAGGAAGTTCCTGCCTGCAAAACTCAGAAGCAAGCAGATATTGTAAAGGGCACCTCTAAAAACCCCTTATGAGGAAAAGCAGCTATGCACAGCATCTGCTGCGTCAAGCCCTCTCGGAGTGCGAAAGCACGCCTTCGATGGCTTTTCTTGCATCTACTGTACCTATCTGCTTTTCCTTACTCAAAACGGGTTTTTAGAGATGCCCTGAAATAAATATCCCATATGAACATTTTTGTCCATATGGGATATTTTTATATCATATTGAGATATTCGCTTGCAAGATAAAGTGAGCCGCATACGACCACAATACCGTCATTTTCAAGTGCGAGTGCCTTTGCCTTTTCAACACATTCCGTCAGCGTACCGTATTCGGTTTCCGTGAGAAAATCGGCAGTTTCGGCAATATCAGCCGCTTTTACGGCATTCGGTGCAAATCCGTCAACAGCAAACAGCTTGTCGCAGTTTCCTGCAATAGTCCTTACGCATTCAACATAGTCCTTGGAATCGACCATGCCCATGACTGCATATATCTTTTTGCGGCGTGTTGAGAGATACATGAGCATAAGCGAAAGCATTCCCACTCCCGCAGGATTATGTCCGCCGTCTACGATAACAGGCGGTTTACCGTCGATATACTGCACTCTTGCCTTGACCTGAGTGGTCTCAATGGCTTTTCCGATGTTTTCGTCGGATATGTCAAAACCCTTCTGACGCAGATATACACAGGCTGTGAGCGCTGTGACAGCGTTGTAATACTGATGCAGACCGGGCATTGCAGGCGTGTATTTCACGCCCTTATATACCAGCGGTGAGAATAATCCGCCGTCAGCCGCAGGTGTGCAGTCTGCCTTTTCAACATATTCAGCGCCGACCTTTTCAGCAGTATCACGTACAATTTTACGTACAGAGTCAGGATTATCCTCTGAAAGAACAACAGCCGAGCCTGACTTTATGATGCCTGCCTTCTGTGCGGCTATCTTTTCAACGGTATCACCGAGAATTGCCGTGTGGTCGAGAGATATCGAGGTTATGACGGACAAAAGCGGCGGCGGAATGACATTAGTAGAGTCAAGCAGTCCGCCGATACCCGTTTCGAGTACCACAACATCGCATTTTTCACGCTCATACCAGAGCATTGCGATCGCCATAGTAATCTCAAACTGCGAATATTCTCTGTCGCCGACGTGTTCCTTTACTGTCTGTGCGATTTCGCAAAGTGATCTTTCGTCAATTTCATCATTGTCAATACGAATTCTGTCGGTATACCTGAGTACGAACGGCGAGGTGAATTTTCCCGTTTTATAGCCTGAAAGCCGGAGAGCATCGGCTATGTATTCAAGAGTCGAGCCTTTGCCGTTAGTACCTGCGATATGCACGAATTTCAGACGCTTTTCGGGATTTCCGATGCTGTCCATAAGCTCCCGAGCACGGGAAAGGTCAGTAATTCTGCCGCCCGATTTGCTGTAAGAGCCGATAAAATCCATACATTCAGTATAATTCATGATTATCAATATACTCCGTTCTGTTTTTCAGCCTTGGCAACAGCTTCTTCAAGAGTCATGCCGCTGAATTCCTGTGCAGAGAAGATACGTCCGTTCTTCTTATCGTCAACAAATGCGCCTACAAGTACGCCCGGAAGTGCACTTTCAGGTGAATTCGGAGCTTTAGGGCCGCCGAGGTCTGTTCTGCACCAGCCCGGGTCTGTGAGGTTCATCATAACGTCAGTACCCTCATATTTCAGTCCGAGGTCTCTTGTTACTTTGTTGAGAGCGGCTTTTGCGCCTGAGTAGCCTGCCTGTTCTGGTTCAAGGTCGATGCCGCTTGTTGTGTTGACGATACGTCCGAAGCCTCTCTCTTTCATGCCGGGGAGGAAGTGGTAGCATATCATCATCGGTGCGGTAGTGTTTACCTTGAAGCTGATGTCGTAATCGCTTGCAGGTGTGGTGAGATATTCGGTTCTGTAGGCTATCTGCAAGCCTGCATTGTTGAGGATGATATCGAGCTTTGTGCCGTTTTTGTCTATTTCACAGCACATTTTTTCAACCTGTTCCATGTCGGAAAGTTCAGCTTCAACAGTGTAAGCCTCAACGCCGAGTGCCTTGACTTCATTGAGGACTTTTTCGCAGTGCTGTGCATTTCTGCTGTGGAGAACGAGGTTGCATCCGAGTTTTGCCATAAAGATTGCCGAAAGATAGCCGATGCCACGGCTTGCACCTGTAATGAGTGCCCATTTTCCTTTTACATTAACCATAATTTTTCCCTCTCAATAATTATTAATATTCGTAGTCTATGCAGGCTCTTGTCTCTTTTACTGTGCCGATAAACTTGCCGAATTCAACGTGTGCAGGGTGGACCTGATATGCGTTGAGGTCGTCAATGCTGTCAAAATCGCATAAAAGTGAAATAGTATAGTTTGAACGGTCAGCGTCTTTTGAATTAATGACCAGTTCGCCCTTTTTCATTTCTTTAACGTTTGCGATAACATTGTCAAAACGCTTTTTTGCTTCAAGAGCGTTTTCGTATTCTGTCTTTCCGTCAGTGTCTTTCAGTTTGAACATTACGATATGCTTTATCATTTTTACTCACCTTCGTTCAGTACATATATTTTTGATTTGAATGTTCTTGTTCCGTCAAAGCTTGAATATTCGCCGTCTCTTATATAGTGCAGACCGCATTTTTCGATTACTCTGCCTGATGCTGCATTTTCAGCGGCGTGTTCGGCTGTGAAATGTTTTGCATTATGATTTCTGCGGACGTACTCCATCATGCGTAACGTTGCTTCTGTAGCATATCCGTTATTCCAGCAGTCGTAACGGATATTATAGCCGAATGACCAGCTTCCGTCGTCGGTATGCAGTCTTATGGATGATGCACCTATGAGCAGACTGTCGGATTTCCTGACTATGCCCCATGTATACTCATTTTCAAGCTTTTCAAGCGAACCAAGCCATTCTCTTGCAGCATTAACATCAGGGTTGACAGTATACAGCATATATTTTGCGACACGCTCATCACCTGTCCATGCAAAAACTGCTTCTGCATCATCAACTGTCAGCGGACGGAGAATAAGTCTCTCCGTTTCAATTGTCGGTATACTGAAAATGCTCATAGTGCCCTCCTTTATTCTTTTGTAGGGGACGGCGTCCTCGACGTCCCCAGAATTGATTTTCTGCAATTATTTCGTCGGTCAAGCCGAGGCATACGACTGCGGACAGTCCGTAAAGCATTGCTGCGCTTGCTTTACTGCTTTTCAGGGAGGCTCTGCCTCCCTCGTACACTCTCCGCCGGGGAGCGACGCTGCTCCCCAGACCCCCGCAGTATGCGCCTTCGGCGTTTTTTAGTTTTTTTACTTTTTGAAAGCCTCGATAGACTGATTTATCTTAGCCATTTTCTCCTCAGCCTTTGCAAGCTTAGCTTTTTCAGCTTCGATAAGTTTTTCAGGAGCTTTAGCGATAAATCCCTGATTATTGAGCTTTCCGCTAAGGAAGTCGATATCCTTCTGAACTTTTTCCTTTTCCTTTTCAAGTCTTGCAATTTCCTTTTCCTTGTCAACAAGCTCGTCCATAGGAATGAAAATTCTTGCAGAATCGGTTACTGCGTTTGCAGAGTCAGGAATATCGAACTTAGCGCCTGTCTCTACTGCTGATGCAGAAGCAAGCTTCTCAAAGAACAGTGAACAGCTGCTGAACAGCTCAGGCTCGGCAGTTTCAATGAAAAGCTTAGCCTTTACTGACGGAGGTACGTTCATTTCTGTACGTGTATTTCTTACAGCCTTGATAGCTGAAATTATCTTTTCAAAAGCCTTTTCCTCGGCATTGAAGTCGATAGAAGCATCGTATGTCGGGTAAGTTTCAAGGATTATCATGGACTTCTCGTTTGTGAGAACCTGCCATATCTCCTCAGTGATGAACGGCATGAACGGATGGAGAAGCTTCAGCATACCCTGCATTGCCCATACGAGAACAGCCTGTGCCTTAGCCATAGTTTCGCCGCCTGCCTGAATTCTCGGCTTTGTAAGCTCGATGTACCAGTCGCAGTAAACATCCCAGATAAAGTCATAGATCTTCTGTGAAGCAACGCCAAGCTCATATTTGTCGAGGTTTTCGTTTACTTCCTTAGCAAGCTGATTGAACTTGTTAACGAGCCACTTGTCCTCAAGCTCAAGTTCTGACGGAAGTCCCTTGAACTCGAAATTCTCAGGGAGATTCATCATAATGAAACGTGAAGCATTCCAGAGCTTGTTTGCAAAGTTACGTGCAGCCTTGACCTTGTCATCGATGTAACGCATATCATTTCCCGGTGAGTTGCCTGTTGCAAGCATAAATCTCAGGGCATCTGCGCCGTATTCGTTGATAACTTCAAGAGGATCGATGCCGTTTCCGAGAGATTTGGACATCTTGCGTCCCTGTGCATCACGTACAAGACCGTGAATGAGAACGGTATCAAACGGAACTTTGCCCATGTTTTCAAGACCGCTGAACATCATTCTGATAACCCAGAAGAAGATGATATCATAGCCTGTAACAAGGGTATTTGTCGGGTAGAAGTAGTCAAGGTCAGCAGTCTTTTCAGGCCAGCCGAGTGTTGAGAACGGCCAGAGTGCAGAGCTGAACCATGTATCAAGTGTATCAGGGTCCTGTCTCATAGGCTTGCCGCACTTAGGACATACTGCGCTGCTTTCCTTGGTAACGACCATTTCACCGCACTCATCACAGTAGAATGCAGGTATCTGATGTCCCCACCATATCTGACGGGAAATACACCAGTCACGGATATTGTCGAGCCAGTGGAAATAAGTCTTGTCAAAACGCTCAGGAACGAACTTTGTATCGCCGTTCTTTACAGCATCTATTGCAGGCTGTGCAAGAGGCTTCATCTTTACGAACCACTGTGTTGAAACCTTTGGCTCAACAGTTGTGCCGCAGCGGTAGCAAGTGCCAACGTTATGGCTGTAATCCTCGATTTTAACGAGTGCGCCCTCAGCATCGAGGTCTTCAACGATTTTTTTACGTGCATCGTATCTGTCCATGCCTGCATATGCCGGATAATCGTCAACGATTGTAGCATCGTCGTTCATAACGTTGATAACAGGGAGATTATGGCGCAGACCAACTTCAAAGTCGTTAGGGTCATGTGCAGGAGTTATCTTAACAACGCCTGTACCGAAATCCATCTCAACATAATCATCAGCAACGATAGGAATTTCACGGTGAACGATAGGGAGGATGACAGTTTTTCCTACTAAATCCTTGTATCTTTCGTCGGCAGGATTTACTGCAACAGCGGTATCGCCGAGGAGAGTCTCAGGACGTGTTGTAGCAAGTTCGAGATATCCGTCAGTATCCTTTATCTTGTAGCGGAGATGCCAGAAATGACCTGCCTGATCCTCATATTCAACCTCTGCATCTGAAAGAGATGTCTTACATTTAGGGCACCAGTTGATGATACGCTCGCCACGGTAGATGAGACCTTTTTCATAGTACTTGATGAATACTTCCTTGACAGCCTTTGAGCATCCCTCGTCCATAGTGAAGCGTTCTCTCGACCAGTCGCATGAAGAACCGAGCTTTTTGAGCTGTTCAACGATACGTCCGCCGTACTGCTTTTTCCATTCCCATGCACGCTTCATGAAGCCTTCACGTCCGAGGTCTTCCTTTTTGATGCCTTCCTTGCGCATAGCCTCAACGATCTTAGCCTCGGTAGCGATAGCAGCATGGTCGGTACCCGGCAGCCAGAGTGCCGAATATCCGCTCATTCGCTTCCAGCGGATAAGGATATCCTGAAGTGTTTCGTCAAGAGCGTGTCCCATGTGAAGCTGTCCGGTTATGTTCGGAGGCGGAATCACGATAGTGTACGGTGTTTTTTTCGGGTCAACCTCTGCTCTGAAACAACCCTTGTCGTTCCATGCAGCATAAATTCTGTCCTCAAAATCCTTAGGATTATAGGACTTTGCAAGTTCCTTTGCCATTGTCTTTTCTCCTTTTGTATGTTTTGGTCCGAGATATGAAAACGCCCCGAACCATAATGTGTGTACTTCTATAAATGACGCTCCTTATCGGGGCAAACCTTTCTGAGGAAAGGTTCTTCCCCGAACCCCTTTCCAAAGACTTTTAGTATTATGGCGTATCTGATATGGGACATTTGCCCCATATCAGATACGCTAAACACCCAAAAGTTTTAGGAAGGGAGTTTGAGGGAGAACTCTTTTTCAAAAGGGTTTCCCTCAATAAAAAGCATCTTCTATAAAAGTATCACGTCAAGGTTCAGGGCGAACTTTAGTCCGTGTTACCACCTGAATTCGGAGATATCTCCGCACTCTGCGAAGCCATGCAGCCTCTCCCTCTGTAACGTGAGGAACACGTTATGCACTACTTGGTGATTTGCCGTTTGCACATACAGCTCCGATGCTACTTCTGTGCCGCCGTCACACTGTCTCACACCGACCGACAGTTCTCTTTGCATCCGACCTGCACATACTCCTCATCTTCATTGCCTTTACGTATGAAAGTATTATAGCATATGCGGAATTTTTTGTCAACAGACAAAATCATGAATTAGTCGGCAAGTTGGGCGGGAGTTTCAGCAAAATCAACTGTTTGCTCCCCGAAAACTTCTTCCGTATCCTGTCCGGCAAAGACAGCGGTGGTCATTATCTCTGTTGTTGAGGTACAGGCGGCGGTCTCCTCTGAAAGAGTGGGATTTTCAGACAGTTTCAGCTCAGTGAAGTCCATTTTCAGCTTATTATTCGGCATTTCAAAGCAGAGCGGAAGTCCGTTCCTGTCAAGTGTAAGGTCATAGCTGCCGCCCTCCAGACTGCCGCTTATGGTGAATTTTCCGCCATTTTCCTTGCCTGAAAGCTCATCGGCCTTTGCATTTTCGTCAACAGCACGTATGAAGTTGAGCATCATCGCCTTGACGGGGATAGCCGACTGCGGCACGGAAAATTCAAGTCCTTTGTATGAGGCTTTCACATCGCCGTCAATAAAATCGAGCTTTATTCCGCTGAGAGTATTGGGCGACTCAAATTCCACGCTCCACATTCCGTCACCGATACGGCTGATATTTCCATTTGCTTCAAGTCTGTCAAGGGCAATGCTGACATTTGTTTCAAAAGAAGTATTCAGCGAATTTTCCCGTGAACTGCCTGAATTTTTCATTGGTGAACTGCATGAAGCAAAGCTTATCATGCTCATTCCGAGCATTACAGATGCAATAATTTTTTTCATATTATCTCTCCCGATTAAAAAATATGACAGTATCGCACAAAAACGTTATACATTCTGTGCGGTACTGCCTTTTATACATCTGTAATTTTAATATTATTTCCCAATCTGTTGTTTTTCCTTTAAAATTCTGAATGAATCAGACAGATTATCAAGAATATCCCTTGGCAGCATAGCCTCCATTCCGAGCTTTTCAGCCGCAGAATCACCTGCAAGTCCGTGCATATAGACACCTGCACACGCACTGTCGAATATCTCACAGCCCTGTGCGATTATTGAGCCTATCATGCCTGCAAGTATATCGCCGCTTCCGCCGACGCTCATTCCGGGATTGCCCGTATGGTTTACCGCAGTACACCTGTTGTTTGCGACAATAGTGCCCGCACCCTTGAGAACGACTGTGATGCCGTATTTTTCAGCATACTTTTCAGCCGCAATGATACGGTTTTCAAGAATGAAACCTGTTTCACAGCCGAGAATTCTTGCCATTTCGCCTGCGTGGGGAGTAATGATGATGTCTGAACCTTTCTTCACTAATATATCTATGTTGTTTGATATGCAGTTTATTCCGTCTGCATCGATAACAACAGGACATTTTGCATTTTCAGCGACAAATTCCGTAAGTTCTATGGTATCCTGAGTAACGCCCATGCCGCAGCCGAGGACGATGGAATCAGCCTTATTCATGGCTTCAAGCAGTTTTTCACGGTTTGAGCTGAACGAGATAAAGCCTGAACTGTCGCTTTTCAGTTCAACAAATGTAGACTCAGGCACAAGCACTGAAACGGTATCTATGCACTTTTCAACCGAAGCCACCGAGACAAGACCTGTGCCGCATCTTAGTGCGCCGAGAGCAGCAAATGCCGCAGCGCCTCTCATTGATGAACTGCCGCCGATGAAAAGTACACGTCCGAAAATGCCCTTATGAGCATCGATTGCACGTTTAGGCGGAAATGCAGCGAGATGGTTGCGTTCTATCCTGAAATACTGCCTTTCGTCTTTGATAGCAGCGATAGCCTCTTTAGGTATGCCTATGTCGGCGATGGTGATTTTTCCGCAGTAGCGTTTGAGCGGAAATTGCGTCATACCAGTCTTGATATAGCCGAAAACAAGAGTTTCATCTGCTTTGAAGATACCGTTTGAGACAGTTCCGGAAACGCAGTTGCCGCCGCTTGGAACATCAGCAGAGATGCAGTAGGCGCTTGTTCCGATAGAGAACATTGAAGCGGTATTCCTGTCAAGCTGACCGTGAAAACCCGTACCGTAAACGCAGTCGATAAGGACATCTGCGGCAACAATGGCATTCTTTACCGTCACCATTCGCTTTTTTTCTTTCAGCAGAATATTTTCGATAGGGTTGCGGTTCGGTTTCTTTTCAAGTTCGGCGATATCCGAAACATCTGAATTTGACTTATAATTAAGTTCGGCAGTTTCTATGGCAGCTTCAACGTTTTTGCTTCTGTATCCGTCGATAAAGGTGATTCGTTCTCTTGGCAGACGGAGGTACATTTCTTTTGCAAGCTCGGATTCGGGCTGACCGCAGACGCTGATAACGGTGATCTTATAGCCACGGTAAACGAGAATATTTGCTGCTGCATAGCCGTCGCCGCCGTTATTTCCCTTGCCTACGAGAAAAACAATGGACATCTCTTCGGGGAGAGCCGAGGTATTTTTACGGCAGTATTCATCGATAAGCCCTGCAAGAGCTTTGCCGGCATTTTCCATGAGCTGTCGGCGGCTCACGCCTATTTTTTCGGAGTTTTCTTCGATCGTGCTCATTTGTTTTGGTGTAACTATCTGCATAAATTTGCCCTCCTGACCTTCGGCACTGATGTTCTACACATACCCTCACTGCACAGGCTTCCGTGACTCCTGTGAAGTGTCTGCAATGATCTGCCGACAATATATAGGACACCTCTAAAAACCCCTTCTGAAAAAAGCAGCTATACACAGCATCTGCTGCGTCAAGCCCTCTCGTAGTGCGAAAGCACGCCTTCGATGGCTTTTCTTGCATCTACTGTACCTATCTGCTTTTTCTTACTCAAAACGTGTTTTTAGAGATGCCCTATATATATTATACCACCATTTTTCATCTATTTCAACTATTATGAAAGTACAAATTATGAGGTTTCTTTTGGTGATTTTGCCGCTATTGCCTCAAGATTTAGTTGGCGGAGCAATAATTTGACAAGATGCCCTATTGGTGATATAATATCAGCATGGCAAGGTAAAGGAGATGTTAAGGTTGAAAAATACATTCGGTTCAAGCGTATCAGTAACTATTTTCGGAGAGAGTCACGGCTGTGCGATAGGTGCGGTTCTTGACGGAATGGCTTCAGGAGTGCCTGTTGACGAGGAATTTATCGCTCACCAGATGAATTTGAGAAAGTCGGTCGGAGCGATCTCTACGCCACGTCATGAAGCGGACAGAGTGAAGATAGTGAGCGGAGTTTTCAACGGCAGGACGACGGGAACGCCGATCACTTTTATAATAGAGAACGAGGATACACGAAGCAGAGACTATGGTGAACTTGCGTATAAGGCACGTCCGGGTCATGCGGATTTTCCGGCAGAAATGAAGTATCACGGTTATCAGGATTTCCGTGGCGGCGGTCATTTTTCTGGCAGGATAACAGCCGGACTCGTTGCCGCAGGTGCAGTTGCAATTTCAGCGCTTAAAACAAAAAATATTACTATCGGTACACATATTCTCACTTGTGCGGGAGTATCCGACCGAAGTTTCGGAGATATCCCAAGTGATATTGAAAAGCTTGCAAATGCGGAATTTGCAGTTCTTGACGATAGTGTACGTGAGCTTATGACAGAAAAGATCGAAGCCGCAAAGAATGACGGAGACAGTGTCGGGGGCAGGCTTGAAACAGCGGTATATGGCTTCCCGTCAGGAGTCGGAGAACCGTGGTTCGATACAGTTGAAAGTGTGATTTCACATATTCTGTTCAGTGTTCCGGCAGTCAAGGGCGTTGAATTCGGTGACGGCTTTGCACTTGCGGATATGCGTGGAAGTGAGGCGAATGACTGCTACCGTTCCGAAAACGGCAGGGTCGTAACCACGTCAAATCATAACGGAGGTATTACAGGCGGTATAACAAATGGTATGCCGATTATTTTCCGCACGGCAATAAAACCTACTCCGTCGATATACAAGGAACAGGAAACTATCGATATGCGGACGAATGAGAACACAACGCTGCAAATCAAGGGCAGACATGATCCCGCAATAATTCACAGGGCGAGGGTGGTCATTGACAGTGTGACGGCTCTTGCGCTTTGCGACCAGCTTGCTCTCCGTTATGGCACGGATATGAACTTCTGAAATATTACAATATGTAAAAAGGACGGTGCTTGCCGTCCTTTATTTTTGTGTGAAATAGTAGTCAAGCAGAAGATTTACGACCATAGAATAGGCACGTTCACCATCCTCACGGCCGTTCAGCCTGATGTTGGTGTCAATAGCCACAGATGTCGCTGTTTCAACTGTTTCTGTAGATAATATCTCTTTGGAACTGTTGTCCTCCCAGTAGTTGTCGGGCAGAAATCTGAACCAGTCATTAAGCACTTCGTCCGAAATTGTATCGGTCAGGGGATAAGCACTGATAATATCCTGCGAGTATATTTCATTGTGGACGTATTCAAGGGCATTTAGATAACCTGAATACTGAAATTCTGAATTATCACTTCCTGTCGTCGCAATAAATGATAAGAAGTTAGCCTCATCCTCCTGAATTATGCCTTTAAGATGGGCATATTCATGGCAGATAGTTGACGGAAAATTCGTGTCCACGGCATCTTTGTTGTAGTTTGACTCCATCGAAAACGGGAAATACACGCCGAGAAGTCCTGCCTGACTCATAAAAAATGAGCATTTCAGAGGCTTGGCATCCGGATAATTGCCTGATAACTGTTCAAAATTCTGTGCAGATTTTGCCATTGCCTTTTTAGCTTCATTCATATAATCGCATGATATGTAAAATCGATTATTGCTATCACGAGGAACTTTCTGGGAAAGCTCATTGGACTTCTCAATAAGCATGGAATAAAGCTCGGTAAGCTGTTCGTCTGAACGTTCTGCTCCGTTGCTGAAATATCGCTCAGAAAGTGGTGTACAGCGATACATGACAAAGCAGTTCATAGTTTCGGACGAGAATACAAAAGTAAATATCCAGAGAAAAACACAAGCAAAAGAGGCGGCAGTTTTTCTTCGTTTGCCTTTGCGTATTATCATCAGCACAATGAAAAGGGGAATACTTACAGTAATTATGATAATGCCGATAAATACCATTATTTCGCCTACCGAGAAGCTTACAAGACCGCTTATGCGTGACAGAAAGCCTGAGACATACGGAAATATTTTCTGCACATAAAAGTCAGAAAATGACCGACTGAATCTTGCGATTATGTTTACAATAAGCATTACAGCACATATAATAAATGGTATAAGAAATCTTTTTTTCAAAATATCGCCTCCTGTTATCAATATACATCATTATATCACATATTCAGTGAACATTCAATGGAAATTATGTGCTGTTTGTTATACAATGCTTACAAAAGAATATTTACATTTTGCTGTTCATATGCTATTATAGAATAAAATATCTGCAAATGGGGTGATTATATGAACAGGGATAAAATAATTATCAGAACCAGCATTATCGGCATTGCTGCCAATGTTCTGCTTGCATCCTTCAAAGCTGTGGTTGGTCTTCTGTCGTCGTCAATTGCGATCGTGCTTGATGCCGTCAATAATCTGAGCGATGTGATGTCCTCGCTTATCACGATAATAGGCGCAAAACTCGCAGGAAAGCTGCCCGATAAGGAGCATCCATACGGTCATGGAAGAATCGAATATATCAGTACTGTACTTATTGCGTTTCTTGTTCTGTATGCGGGCTTTGCATCGTTTGCAGAATCAGTCAAAAAAATCATTTCGCCGATAACTCCCGACCATTCCGCACTGACGCTTATAGTAACAGGCTCGGCGGTCGTAGTAAAAATATTGCTCGGAATGTACTTCAGAAGAACAGGAAAAGCCGTAAATTCGTCATCTTTACAGGCTTCAGGAACAGATGCCCTGATGGATTCGATAATCTCATTTTCAACATTTGCTGCCGCAATTTTCTTTATGGTATCAGGTCTGAACATTGAAGCATGGCTCGGAACTGTAATATCTGCAATTATCATAAAGTCAGGTATCAATATGTTAAGAGAAAGCTTTTCAGCAATTATTGGTCAGTCGCCTGAGAGCAGTTTTGCAGACGAGGTTCGCAGTACGATTGAGGCTTTTGAGGGTGTTCAGGGCGCATATGACCTTGTTCTGCACAATTATGGACCTCAGACATACATCGGTTCGGTACATATTGAAGTCCCAGATACTATGACGGTCAGTGCCCTTGATAAGCTTGAGCGGAAAATCGCAGACAAGGTTCTTGCAAAGCACAGAGTGATTCTTGCAGGCATAAGCGTGTACTCCATGAATACGACAAATGACCGAAAATCCGAGATATACAGCGATATCAGACGTACAGTCATGTCCCACGAACAGGTTATTCAGTTCCACGGTTTTTTTCTTGATGATGAGACTCAGACAATAAACTTTGATATTATCATTGATTTTACGGTTGAAGATGTTAAAGCTGTTCATGATGTGATATGCAGCGAAATTCAGGAAAAATACCCTGATTATGCTGTAAAAGTCACTCTTGATCTGAACTGACGACCGCAATTTTTGATAGCTTAACGGCGGTACTCTTATAGAAAATCTGTACTTATATTGAGGGAAACCCTTTTGAAAAAGGGTTATCCCGATAAAGAGCAAAACTTCTGTAAGAGCACTGTCATTATGCTGTCTCTTTTTTGTATTTTTTAACCGATATGCGGCATAATAATCCGAGAGGTGATGATATGCTGTACAGTGAACTTAAACGGAATATCGCCGAGATAAAGCGTATTTCAGGCGGTTCGTCCGATGTTCTGATAAATGAATTTGTCACAGGCGGAATCCACTGCGCTTTGTTGAATTGTGACGGCATGGTTTCGGCTTCAACTATCACGGAGCTTGTTTTTGAGCCAATTACGTCAATTCCGCAGAAAAAAGATGCCCATGAGCTGTTCCATTATATCGATGAGGAACTGCTTTTGTCCACTGACCGACCAAAAATCTCCGATTATGATGAGCTTTTCCGACTGATGAATTCAGGATTTGCCGTGCTTATCGCTGATAAGATAGACTTTGCGCTTGCTTTCGGCGTTCAGGGATTTGCCGCCCGAAGTGTTCAGGAGCCGTCCTCAGAGGGCAATATAATGGGCGCTCATGAGGGATTTACCGAAACTTTGCCGATGAATATGTCGCAGATTCGCAGGCGGCTCAAAACTCCGCTTCTTGTCATGGAAATTATGGTCAAAGGCGAAAAGAGCCAGACGAACATTTGCCTGTGCTACATGAAAGACCGTGTTCCGAAACAGCTTATGGATAAAATAAGAAAATCTCTTGACAAAATCAGGACAGAAGCGCTCCTGACTACGGGATATATCCGTCCTTTTGTGGAAAACGGGCGCTTTGAACTGTTCAGCACGACAGGTACGACGGAGCGCCCTGATGTGCTCTGCTCCAAGCTTATCGAGGGACGTGCCGCAATTCTGATAGACGGTCTGCCTTACGCCGTGGTCATTCCCAAGCTGTTCTGCGAAAGTTTTCAGACGCTTGACGACTATGCCGAAAAGCCGTTGTATGCTGCTTTCATTCGCTGGCTGAAATACGGCGCATTCATTCTTGCAGTGCTGCTTCCTGCGGTTTATACGGCAATTGTCATGTATCACCCTGAACTTCTGAACAGCACTCTGTTGATGATACTGGTCGATTCTGAGAAGGATGCGCCGCTTTCGATACTCACAGAGGCACTTTTTGTACTGCTGATGTACGAGATAATCCGTGAGGCTGGAATACGTCTGCCAAAGCCGTCAGGCGGTGCGGTCAGCATCATAAGCGGACTGATAATTGGCGATTCTGCGGTAAGTTCAGGACTTGTCAGCACTCCACTGCTCACTATAACGGCACTTGCAGTCCTCGGCGGACTTGCACTTCCTGAACTGAATCCACAGATTACAATTCTGCGTTTCGGTTTTCTGCTTGCAGGCGGTGCATTTGGACTTTTGGGCGTTAGTCTGCTGTTCTGTGCCGTTCTTGCGAATATCTGTTCATCTGAGGACTATGGTTTCCCGTTCACTGCGCCGCTTTCTCCGTTTAAAATGTCAGGGTTGTCTGACACGGCGTTTCGCATGGATATGAAAAAAATGCAGGACCGTGGCTTTACCGTGGAGGAATACAATGAACAGCATAACTAAAAATCAGCTTGCGGCGGTTTTGCTGACGACCGATATTTTCATGCTTTTCTGTTTTCAGGGCAGTCTTTCGCTGTGGTCGGCTTCGGGCTTCATGCTTGGAATTGCCGCACAGGGACTTCTTGCTTTGCCGCTTGTCATTTTCGCTGACGGCGGAGGAAAAACCGAAAAATGGGCGGAGATCTTCTATCTTGCCTGCATAGTCTTATGGGGCGGCTATCTTCTCTGTCGGCTGTGGAATGCCTGTGATACTATTTTCGTGCCGTATGAGACAACAGGCGGTCTGAAAGGACATCTTCTTATCACGGGTATGATATCGCTGGTCTGTCTCTACATCTCGTCAACAGGCATGAAGTCAGTCTCACGCTCGTCTGTCATTGCGGCAGGCATCGGCGTGATATTCCTTGCGGTAAATCTTATAAGTTCCGTCAAACGGCAGAATTTCGGCAATATTACTGCATCTTTCGGCGGCAGAGGCTTTGTTGACGGACTTTTTCTATGTTTTTCGATGAGCGGCAGTATTATTGTAGGTGCAGTGCTTGCGCCGCTTGTTCATGACAACTGCCGTAGCGGTGCAAAGCTCTATTTTTCGCTGAGAACTGCATTGTCTGCGGCGGTTCTCATTACTACACTGCTTGTGACAGGCGGAATAATGAGCATAACCGATTTTCCTGTCATAACAGCGGCACAGCTCTCACAGCCGTTCACCAGACAGCGCATTGACTCATTATTTATGATACTTTTTGCGATATTTGCCGTATTTTCGGTAACATCACAGGTCATGACAGGCTCGTATCTGCTTGGCGAAATATTCCCGAAATTCAGAAAATGGCGCAGTACGGCGATGATATTCATTATCATTGCCGCTGCGGTACTGCTGTCCGGAATGTCTGTATACGGCGTATTTACGGCATTTCTGACGCTCACGGCTGAATTTGCAGTACCGCTTGTCATGCTCATACGGAGGAGAAAGCGATGAAAAAAATGCTCATGATCATTTTTGCGGCTGGAATTATGCTGACAGGCTGTACACAGACAGGTCTCGTACATGACAAAAGCTATCTGCGTGCGGTATATATCGGCAAAAACAACGAAATGACGCTTGTTTTCTTTTCCGATGATGAAATTATTGAGACACAGGGCAAAGACATCGATTCGGCTGTTGAACTTGCAGAGATAAAAACAGGAAAGCCGATAGTTACAGGTTTTACTGAGCTGATAATTCTTGGTGAATGCAATGGTGCAGAGGTGCTTGAATATATGCTGAATGACTGGAAGGTTTCACCGTCGTGTATTGTTATCGAAGGTCAGCAAAGCGATGGACTTCTGAGAAAACATTATCCTGAGCTTATTACAGGTGCGGTTCATGAAGCCGAAAAACAGGGAATGATAAAAAAATGCACGATAGTAGCCGTGCTGTCTGAAATGCTGAATAAATGCTGAAAAAACACCGTACAAAGCACGTCTGACGGCTTTGTACGGTGTTTTATTGAGAACTTGTTCACATAGGAAAATGAAGTGCCTTTTTGGCAAATTATGCTCAAAAAATCACTTTCATTCCCTATGCGAACAAGTTCTAATTACTGTGATTTGTTTCTGTTGTAGCGTCCTCGTATGATTTTTCGGTCTTGTGGACGGGGACTTTGACCTTGGTGACTGACCACACGTTGTCATGCGTAAGGCATGAAACTATAACGTCTATATTCAGTTTCTGCTGTGAGGTATCGACATTCAGCAGACTTGCATCTGCGACGAAATCCTCGGAGGTAAGGTCATTGATGATATCCTCCTGACCGACAACGGAAATGGTTAGTTTCTGAGTCAGGACACTGTAATCATACCCGTCATTCGGGATATTGCTGAGCCGTATGCTCTTGGAATCGAGCGTTATCTCCTTACGTGCAAGTCCCGTATCGTCAAGTGAGACTGTGACAGAATCTATGCCCGATTTATTGATAAGACCAGCATTTTCGAGAACAGCTTCGATGTCAAATGAAGCAGAATAGCCTAAATCGATATCATTAAGAGCGATTTTTCCTATTTCAAGTTCATCGGATATTTCACCGAGGATATTGTTTGAGGCGATAGTAAGTGACTCGGATGAGAGCTTCAGCCGCTTTTTCAGCCATTCCTTGTTAAAGCTTGTCGGCGCTTTCATTATCTCGACATGAGGTGTGACGGTTTTCTGTGTGAGGACAGGTACAGTGACAGTAAATACTGTATTGCTGAGCGTCAGTTTTGACTGGTCAACTTCAACTCCGTCGGATGTATATAATACGACAGAATTGGTATTCACGGTAAATGATGAATCCTTGTTTTCCATTGTTTTATCCGAATATGCATAGCATTCAGATATCATGTCAAGCTGTGTCGAAGGGCCTGTTATCGAAATGAAGCTTGGCTCACAGACATATTCATCAGGAGTTTTTCCCTCTGCATAGGTGATATTCGGCAGTTTTGCGGAAACAGGAAGCTCAATTGTGCTGTACTTATCGATATTCACCTTTGCATTTGAAGGATACACGCCTTCAAGTTCAAATTTCACGTCTGACGATATGCCTTCGACTTTTATAGGCAGTGTTTTTTCGCCTGATGATGAAATACTGCTGAAATCAATATATGCTCTGAGCGTATCCGGAGTAATATTTCTTATCTGGGTACGGCTTGCCTTTATCTTGACCTTGACATTCTGAACATCGCAGTCAACAACAGAAAGCTCATTTTCGTCGATGGGAGAGCCGACTGTATCAATGGAGAGCTTTATGCCCTCTATCATTGTCGATTCGGACGGTGATTGCGTCATTGCGATAGAAAACCACACCACAACAGCAAGTATCAGAGAAGTAAGGGCAAGGCTCATATTGTTCTGCATACTGCCGAGAAGGCGTTTTTTTAGTTCTTTGAGCAGTTTTTTCATTCCTTGTCCTCCTTTTCAGAGAGCATGGAGAAAAGCTTTTTGCCGCCGATGGAAATATCCGATTTTTCGCCGAAAAGCTCCTCGTTAAGGAGTCTTTCGAGCTTTTCACGGGTAAAGTCTCTTGTAAGGTTTCCGTTCATGGCGACAGATATCTGACCTGTTTCTTCGGAAACTACGATAACGACGGCATCGGAATTTTCACTCATTCCGATAGCTGCACGGTGTCTTGAACCGAGCTTTTTATTGATAAGTTCATCTTTCTGCGGCTTTGGCAGGAAACAGGCGGCGGCAAGGATTATGCCGTCACGCATGATAACAGCACCGTCATGGAGCGGAGTTTTCGGATAGAAGATATTGCCGAAAACTTCCTTGCTTGGGGTAGCGTTCATTACAGTACCGGTTTCGATCTGTTCTCCGAGACGTACCTGACGTTCAACGACAATGAGCGCACCAGTACAGCTTGCCGAAAGTTCAACGCATGAATCGCAGATAGCTGCGATGGCAGGCTCCCATTTTTGTTTCATTTCGCTTGAGTTCTGTCCGAGACCGAGGAGCTTTATTCCGAACTGGGTACGTCCTGCCTTTTCAAGGGCACGGCGCAGTTCGGGCTGAAACAGGATTATCATGGCAAGTATGCCGATGCTGAGAGTTTGTTTCAGTATGTAGGTAACTGCGGTAAGATGTATTGCCTTGCTGACACCATATCCGATAATGAGCAGAAGGATACCTTTAAGAAGCTGACCGGCACGGGTCTCACGGACGAGTTTGAGAATAAGGTAAATGACATATGCAAGGATAAGAACATCGATTATATCTATAAATTTAATGGTACTAAGTATACTCAGCAGTCCGTCAAAAAACTCGCTGAATTTAGATGGCATTATTCCACATCCCTTCGTGGATAGCTGAACCTGTGGACTTGTCTGTACAGTATCAGACTTTGAAACAGGCTTCTACACATATTATATATTTTTCACATTACGGCGGCACAGCATTATTGCTTATAGGCAACAATGCTGTAAGCACAGTTCCGTCATATTCTATTGTACCACAAATTCAGATAATTTCAATAGTTTTTATACAATTTAGTAATTTTTTAATTTTGTTAACTGTAAAACGAGACTAACAGTGTCATTTTCAGTGCTGAAAACTGACGGTGCGTATCTTACAGTACCGTTTTCCGTGCCGAGAGATGCGTGTGCAAGTGCGGCGCAGTGAAAGCCTGCACGGAGACAAAATCCCTTATCAGCAAGGAGTGCCGCTGTTTTTTCCGATGGCATTCCACGTATATTGAATGAAACTATCGGGACATATTCTGCTGACGGCGAACGGTAAACAATTATATCGTCATTTTTTTCGATGAGCGTGATGAATTTCTGACAGAGTGCCGATTCGTGTCTGAAAATTTTATCTGTGCCGATGCTTCTGACAAATTCGATGCCTGCCTTTACCGACATGGCACCGATGATGTTAGGAGTTCCGCTTTCAAGGCTGTCAGGCAGTATATCGGGCTGGAAAAGGCTTAGAGAGCCGCTTCCCGTACCGCCCTGAATGATAGGTGTTATCGGGAATTTTCCGTCTGTGATCAGCATACCTGTGCCGGTAATGCCGTAGAGTCCTTTATGACCTGACGTGCAGAGGATATTTATTCCGTCGCTCATTTTCACGTCAATTATTCCGCACGCCTGAGCGCCGTCCGCAATGAAGCATATTCCGTGTTCACGGCAAAGCTGACCTATCTCTCTGAAAGGCAGGAGCTGACCTGTGACATTGCCTGCAATAGTGCAGACCACAGCTTTTGTGTCCTTTCTTATCAGTGAACGGAAGCTTTCAACAGTACGTTCATTTTCGGGGAAAACCTCTGCGGCTGAGAGACTTATCTTATTTTTCAGCGCAAGTGCCGCCGCAGGTCTTGCCGATGAATTATGCTCCATGCTGCTGATTATCATGTGACCGCCGTCCGCCATTATTCCCTTTATAGCCATATTCAGCGCATGGGTGCAGTTCATTGTGAAGATAACGTTTTCAGGCTGTGCGCCGAAAAATTCTGCGGCTGTTTCACGGGCGGAATAGAGCGCCGCAGATGTAAGCATTGCAAGCTCATGTCCTCCTCTGCCCGAATTTCCGCCGAATTTACGCATTGCCACGGATACTGCCCGTCTTACTGCGGCAGGCTTTGGGAAAGTGGTTGCAGCGTTGTCAAAGTTAATCATATCATGCACCTCCGTCAGATATCACTTTGTACGGAACTGCATATCTGTCAAGAATTTTCAGAGCGTCACGGCATTTCCCGCTTATTTTCAGCAGATATCCGCAGCTTTCAGATGATGTTTTTTCCTTTCTTGCTATCATGCATTCACACCCTCCTGATCTCAGCAGTTTTTCACCTTTGACTGCATAGGTATATGAGGGCATTTCAGCAGTCAGAAACGTCATTATCATACCTCCCGTCTGTAAGAGCCTGTTCAGCATCTGTCAGCACACAGCTTTTAAAATCACTTGAAACACGAAAGTATTCCTGCATGATTTTTCCTTGTCCTCAACAAAATCATGCTCAAAAATCTGAATGCAGACAGATACTGAACAAGCTCTGAGAACTATGCGTTACAGCGCAGTATGTGGTACATTTTTATAATATGCGTGAGGCGGTACCGCTGTGAATGTGAAAACTCTGACACAAAACTTTCTCACAAATGTAACATTCAATGCAAATGTGTGTCACATAAACCAAATATAATATAATCACAGCAACAGAAAGAGGCTAAATAACCTCAGGCAACACCGCATAAAGCACGTCTGACAACTTTGTACGGTGTTGCCCTCAGTGAAAGAAAGGAAACGTGATCTTCATGAACGAATATGAATACACAGTACATGATGATAGTGAAAACAACAATATGAACAATAATTATTATAACGGCAATATGAACGGCGGAGATATTCCTCCCAAAAAGCCGAAGAAGCATACAGGCGCAAAGATACTTGCATTTCTTCTTGCAATGGGATGTGTTTCAGGCGGTTCGATATTTGCATACAAACAGTTCGGCGAAAAGTCTGATGATACTCCAGGCAAAACAGTAACGGCTTCCGTTACGGAAGAAACTACAAAAGCTGAAAAGAAAAAGCTCAAAGCCGAAACAGTCAGCATCGTCAAGCCAAAGGAAAGCGACGGAAATGTCCTGACAACAGAGGAGATAGTTGAAAAGGTTCTCCCGGCAGTAGTTGGAATTGAGTCAACATTTGAAATCACTGTCCAGAACAGCGGAAGTATGTTTGGTGATGATTTCTTTGATTTCGGTTTTGGAGGCTTTGGCGGATTCGGAGGCTTCGGCGGCGGAAATTCCGAGCCGACTACCCGTGAGGCTACTGCTACCGGTACAGGCGTTATCATCACAGAAGACGGCTATATCGCTACAAATGCTCACGTTATCTATGACACCGAGTACGGTGCAGGCCGTGCTAAAAAGATATCAGTTGTTATAGACAATGAAACTAAATATGATGCAGAGGTCATCGGCTGTGATCCGGACTGCGACCTTGCAGTTCTTAAAATCGATGAAAAAGGACTTACTTTCGCAGAATTCGGTGACAGTGACGATCTAAAGCTCGGCGCACCTGTTGTGGCTATCGGAAATCCTCTCGGCTTTGATCTTATGAACTCAGTTACAAGCGGTATTGTCTCAGGTCTTAACCGTGAGATAACTATAAATGACAAGTCAATGAACCTTCTCCAGACAGATGCCGCTATCAACTCAGGCAACTCAGGCGGTCCGCTTATCAATAAATACGGTCAGGTGATCGGCATAAACTCATCAAAAATGTCATCAAGCTATTCTTCGTCAGGGGCTTCTATCGAGGGCATAGGCTTCGCCATTCCGTCAAATGACGTTGCAAAAATTGTTGAAGACTTCATGGAATACGGTCATGTTACAGGCAAACCTCAGCTTGGCATAAGCTGTCAGAACGTTACCGATACTATCGCTGAAATGTATAATCTCCCTGTTGGTATTTACGTTACCGATGTTACAAAGGGCGGCGCTGCTGAAAAGGCAGGTCTTACAACAGGTGATGTTATCACTAAGTTTGACGGCAAGGAAGTAAAGACATCAACTGAACTCAACGCCGAAAAGAACAAGCATAAGGCAGGCGATGAGGTCGAGATCACCTATATCAGACACGGTGAGGAAGAAACTGTTAAGGTGGTTCTCAGTGAAGAGGAGCCGGTTATTCTTGATGATGCAAACAGCATTGATGAATAATGATTATTCCTTTACAATACTCTCCAAATTACATATTTGCACTTGATTTTCGTGGAGATTACAGCTCTCCACGAATAATCAGGCTGTGAGAGTTGATTGAAAATATAGATTTGTACAGCATTTCATTCCTATCCTTTCAGAAAAATCCCCGTATGAGCAACAATTGACTCATACGGGGATTTTCGTGATTATTATTCAATACCGGCTTGCTGTTTAGCAGCGGTAAGAGTATTTTTCATGAGCATTGCAATGGTCATAGGTCCTACGCCGCCCGGTACAGGAGTGATGAATGAAGCCTTCTTTTCAGCTGATTCAAACTCAACATCGCCGCAGAGCTTGCCGTTTTCAAGACGGTTCATGCCAACGTCGATAACAACAGCGCCTTCCTTTATCATATCGCCTGTAACGAAGTTTGCTCTGCCGATGGCAACAACGAGTATATCAGCGCCAAGGCATATTTCCTTGAGGTTCTTTGTTTTTGAGTGGCAGATAGTTACAGTGCCGTTTTTCTGGAGAAGGAGCATAGCCTGCGGTTTGCCGACGATATTGCTTCTGCCGATTACTACACACTGCTTGCCTGTGATGTCTGTGCCTGTGCTCTCGATAAGTCTCATAACGCCTGCCGGTGTGCATGGCAGGAATGCATATTCGCCTATCATTATCTTGCCGACATTTACAGGGTGGAATGCATCAACGTCTTTTTCAGGCGAAATAGCGTTGATAACAGCCTTTTCGTCGATATGTGCAGGAAGCGGGAGCTGAACGAGGATACCGTTTACTCTGTCGTCACGGTTAAGTACGTTTACAAGGTCAAGAAGCTGTTCCTGAGTTGTATTTTCGTCAAGAGCATACTCGAATGACTGGAAGCCGACAGCCTCGCAAGCCTTTTTCTTGTTGTTTACATAAACTCTTGATGCAGGGTTATTGCCTACTATAACAACTGCAAGACCAACCTTGAGTCCCTTTTCATCCTTGAGCTTTGCTGCTTCTTCAGCAACCTCATTCTTAACTGCTGCGGAAACTGCTTTTCCGTCGATAATCTGTGCCATTTAGTTTTCCTCCTTATTATCATCGGCATTTTCGCCGTCTGAAGCGTTTGAATTTTCAGCCGCAACGGCTGTGTCATTGTCGGGCATATCGCTGTCATCGAAGATACCGCCGTCATCGTCATCGTCATTGACTTTTGCATCTTCCGCAGACATACCCATATTTTTTCTGCGTGTTTCCTCGATTAGAAGCCTTGATTCCTCAGTATGTGCATAGAGGATGCAGCTTTCGGGGTCACGTCTGTATTTTGAGAACATAACGATCTGGATGATTATTGAAGCCACACATATTAATGCTGAGAGAATTTGTGAAACACGGGCATTTCCCATCATAAGGCTGTCAGTACGGAGTCCCTCAACTACAAATCTTTCAGAGCCGTACCATGCAAGATACATCAGGAATATCTGTCCGTCATACTTTCTGCGCTTTGACCATGCTGAAAGAATGAGGAAACCAAGAATACACCAGAGCGATTCATAGAGGAAACACGGGTGAACGGTTTTGTCCCATGCAACTGACGGATCACCGAGATTTGAGAGATAAAGCTGTACACGTCCGCCTGTCATGCCGAGGAATGAGTCGGTATTTGTACCGAAAGCCTCCTGATTTACGAAGTTGCCCCAGCGTCCTATGCCCTGACCGATAAGGAAACCGAGTACGGTAACATCAAGCATCGGAAGAAATCTTACTTTGCGTATCTTACATATTATAAGACCGACTGTCAGAGCGCCGATAATTCCGCCGTATATGGCAAGTCCGCCGTTTCTGGTGTTGATGATGGCTTTGAAGTCCCATTTGTATTCGTCCCATTTCCATATGACATAGTAGAGACGAGCGCCGATTATGCCGCCTATAACGCCGCCGATAACAGCGTCAACAGCTCTGTCTGAGTCGATTCCGAAGCGGCGCATTTTCGGGAAACAGTACAACAGAGCGAGAACAAGTCCGAATACGATAATTATGCCGTACCATTGGATAGTTAAGCTTCCGATACTGAAAGCGGTCGGATCAATGTGGAATGTCCAGCCGAGTTTCGGGAACGAAATTTCATAAATATCGGTAATTTTGTCAACAGTCATAGGTCAGTCAACCTTCCTTTCAACTACAGAGAGCACCAGTCTGTCGCTGTTAAGCTCACTGCGAATAAAATCAAGTACGTCACTGCTTGTAAGTTCCGAGAGCACATCGATGCTGTCAAACGGGCGGATACCGTCCATATGTGCATTCAGCATGACATTTGCCACGACCTCGACGTTGTTGAGTTCACGGACGAGCGAGGCATAGAGAGTTTTCTTGAAACGGCGGAAATCCTTTTCGGGAATACCGTCACGGAGCATACGTTCAGCTTCTTTTACGATGTTTTCCTTTACGATATCGGGGGATTCCGACTCACCGCTGAATATCACGGTAAAATAGCCGTCTCCGCAGAAGACCTCATATCCGAATGTAGAATTTATGATACCGTCATTCATGAGTCTGACGTACATTTCAGAGGAAGGATCGGTGAGAAGTTCGCCTGCAATAGCCGCAGCGGTAGTACGGCGTGTTTTGTCATTTCCTGAACATGGCGTACATTTATAGCCAAGACTGAAAATTGAAGCGCCGATATTCTGTATCTCACGGAATTCAGGCGATACAATGCTCAAAGGTTCATCGGGAAAAACACATTCAAGCCCCTTGTCCTCGCATGGTCTGAGCATTTCGTCGCATATGGCAAGAACTTCGTCAGCTTTGATGTTGCCTGCGATAGACAGCACCATATTATTAAGGTTATAGAATGTATCATAGCATTTATACAGCAGTTCTGCGCTGATTTTTTCAATGCTTTCAAGAGTGCCTGCGATATCGGTCTTTACGGGGTGACTGTGGTACATACATTTGAGCATATTGAAGAAAACACGCCATTCCGGGTTATCGTTGGTCATTTGTATCTCCTGACCGATTATCCCGACCTCTTTTTCAACGCTTTCCTGAGTGAAGTAAGGCTTCTGGACGAAATCGAGGAGTATTCTCAGATTTTCCTGATAATTTCCTGACGAGCTGAAAATATAGCACGTCTTGTCAAATGAAGTAAAGGCGTTTCCGCTTGCGCCTGTTTTTGCATAAAGGTCGAAAACCTGACAGTCCTCGTTTTCAAACAGCTTGTGTTCAAGAAAATGGGCGATACCTTCGGGAACAGAGGTAAATTCGCTGTCGCCTGCGGTTCTGAACAGGTTGTTCACAGAGCCGTATTTTGTGCCGAAAAGCGCCTCAACGCTGCTGAAACCGTTCATTTCGCATATATATATGTCGAGCCCGCTTTTATGCTTTACATGAATACAGCATTCGCCCGTGCGTTCCGAGCTTATCAATTCCTTATTCAACTATTGTTGTCCTCCTTATTGAGCATTATATATATGCTGTCAATGGAGAATGACTTTGCGGCGGCTATAATACGTTTTTTTGTGACATTTTTGAAAGCTTCAGTCATTTCCTCGGCAGTGATGATCTTTCCGTCGCAGAAACGTTCAAAATACCAGCCTGTATATGATGACATGGTATCGCCGATCTGTTCGATACTGTTCTGAATGAAAAGAACAGCGCTTCTTATATCCTCATCGGAGAAGTTTCCGTTTTTTATCTCATTTATCTGACGGTTAATTTCAGCCTTTGTCTTTTCGATATTCGAGCGTTTTATTCCGCAGTCAACGAAAAGAGTATTTTTAGTCAGAGAGAGCTGACATGAGCAGTAATAGCAGAGACTAAGCTTTTCACGGACATTCGCAAACAGCTTTGAAACCGGTGTTTCGCCGAGGATAAGGCTCATCATACGCATTGCGTAGATGTCATCGGAGTCTGACTTGAATGCCATGACCATCTGGCACTGGAGAACGTCAAATTCCTCCTCAACGTCCATAAGTTCGTTTTTCAACGGACTCGGCGACTTGAAAGTACAAATCTCAGGCTTGCGGCTGACGGCAGAAAAACCGTCACGGAGCATTTTTTCAACAGCGGGATCATCTGTCGGCGCAACGAAAAAAGCCTCTATCTGTGAAGTGCTCAGAATACGCTTGTATGCGGCATATACCGAGGCAGCATCTGCGGCTTCGGCAGTATCCCTGAAACCATAGCATGAATTTTCGGCAGGTTCTCCGCAGAATGCGACTTCCTGTGCCCTTGAAAGCGCATAGCCGCTTTTGTTGTTGAGTTCGGCATCGATTCTGTCGATAAGCTCCATTTTGTTTATTTTAAAGGATTCAGCTTCAAATTCACCGTTTATGACGTTCGGTCTGAAAAGGCAGCCGCTGAAAATACGGAGCATTTCGCCGCTTATATCCTCGCCGTCAAGGGCATATTTGTCAGCGAGCCATGATGAATTTACAGAGAGTATCTGTAGATCGCCACGTTTCCGGGCAGATGAAGAAAGACCTGCACCGTACAGTTCGGTAAGGATTTCGCTCATGGCGGCTATGGTATTGTAATCCGAGCTTGTATCCGTAAGGGCACTTATTGCGAGAACATTTTCCGCAGCAGTGCTCCTGTCAAGCTTGGTAATGAATTTAACTGTAAGCAGACATGATTTGAACTTTTCGTCGATAATGGTTGAAAAGCCGATTCCGTCGCTGATTTCGGTTCGATTATATTTCATCTGACCATATACTCCTAAATGATAATATGCGGCATTGACTACACAAAATCTATTATATCATATTATTTCTGAAATTACCATAGAAAAATGAAATTTCTGCAAAAAAATCTCCCACCGTATAAAAATACAGTGAGAGATTAATGATTAACTGATTATTCAGCAGCAATGATCAGACACAGCCCTGAGCCTTCATAGCCTCAGCAACCTTGAGGAAGCCTGCGATGTTAGCACCAGCCATGTAGTTGCCAGCCATGCCGTATTCCTTAGCAGCATCGTCGCAAGCCTTGAAGATTGACTTCATGATGCCGTGGAGCTTTTCGTCAACTTCTTCAAATGACCAGCTGAGTCTTTCGCTGTTCTGGCTCATTTCAAGACCTGATGTAGCAACACCGCCTGCGTTAGCAGCCTTTGCAGGACCATAGAGGAGACCATTTGAAAGGTATGTCTCGATAGCCTCCGGAGTTGAAGGCATATTAGCACCTTCTGAAACGACCTTACAGCCGTTCTTTACGAGGATAGCAGCGCTTTCGCCGTCGATCTCGTTCTGTGTAGCGCATGGGAGAGCGATGTCACATGGGATAGTCCAGATGCCCTTGCAGCCCTCATGGTACTCAGCAGTCGGAACAGCCTCAACGTATTCCTTGATTCTTCCACGTCTGCCTTCCTTGATCTCCTTAACGATGTCGAGCTTGATGCCGTCCTTGTCGTAAACATAGCCGTTTGAGTCAGACATAGCAACAACCTTTGCGCCGTATGTTGTAGCCTTTTCAACAGCATAGATAGCAACGTTGCCTGAACCGGAAACGAGAACTGTCTTGCCTTCAAAGCTTGAGCCGTTAGCCTGGAGCATTTCGTTTGTGAAGTAGCAGAGACCGTAACCTGTAGCCTGTGTTCTTGCGAGTGAACCGCCGTATGTGAGTCCCTTGCCTGTGAGAACGCCAACGAATTCGTTGCGGATTCTCTTGTACTGACCGAACATGAAGCCGATCTCTCTTGCGCCTGTACCGATATCACCGGCAGGAACGTCTGTGTCAGCACCGATATATTTGCAAAGCTCTGTCATGAAGCTCTGGCAGAAGCGCATGATCTCTCCGTCGCTCTTGCCCTTAGGATCGAAGTCAGAGCCGCCCTTGCCGCCGCCCATAGGGAGAGTGGTAAGGCTGTTCTTGAATACCTGTTCAAAACCGAGGAACTTGATGATTCCGAGGTTTACTGATGGGTGGAGTCTGATACCGCCCTTGTATGGACCGATTGCAGAGTTGAACTGAACTCTGAAACCTCTGTTGACCTGAACCTTGCCGTTGTCATCAACCCAAGGAACACGGAACATAACCTGTCTTTCAGGCTCAACGATTCTGTCGAAAACGCCTGCATCGATGAAATCCTGTCTCTTGTCAGCAACAGGCTGGAGAGTCTCCAGAACCTCTGTTACAGCCTGGATGAATTCAGGCTCATTAGGATTTCTCTTTTTAACTGTTTCTAATAAGTCGATGAGATACTGATTTTTTAACGCCATTGTTAAAAAACCTCCTTTCAGAGATACCATCTGTTAAATTTCAGACAGCTCATATAGATTATATCACCGCAGAGCCGAGATTTCAAGGCTTTAAGCGGTTATTTTGGAACTTGCAGAGCATTTTGTGTGTTTTTACGAAATATTCAGCAAGTCGAAAACTCAATTTGTTAATAGTGCGGACTGCTTGAAATTTTCCTATTGTTATTCTTTTCGGGAACGTCAGTTGTCCACCAAAGAGGGGAATTTCGTTCTATGTTACTCTTTACGAAACTGTCAGTCGTTCTGCTCCCCGAAATGCAAAGGGACAACCTCACGGAGGGGGGAGAACGATAAAACCGCAGTAAAAGTCGGCATTTCTCCCCCCTCCATGCGGTTTTCCCTCTGCACTCTCTTTCCCCTTGCCTCCCCCCTTTTTGCCGACTTTTGCTTTTAATTTCGGGAACAGCCGAGGGATGCCGTGGACGGCATCCCCTACATTTATGGTCATATCCACAAATATTGCGCTGATAGTTTGTAATATACGATAATAAAAAGTTACAGTTCACACATTGTATGAGAGCAAACACGTAAGTGTTTTGCGGAGCACAGTCAAAATCTGACAAAGGGTATGGAAAAAAGGGTTGAGGGAAGGGAGAGTCCAGAGAGGGGAACCGTTTGGGAAAAAGGGAGAGGGAAATGTCAGATTTTGTACCAGTTTTGCGTTGCCCTCTCCCTTTTGCCCAAGAGGTGCCCCTCTTTGGCGGACAACTGACGTTCTCGAAAAGGGTAACAATAGAAGAATAAACTATCCTTTTGCATAACGGGTAGCAGAACAACCGACAGCTGCAAAACACCCTCTGACAAATTTTTCATATTTTTAAAAGCTGAAAGAGAATTTTGCAACATTTTGCTACATTTTGCTGCGTTGTTTGAAAGCTATTGACTTTTGGGAATATAGCGTGTACAATAGTAATGTATGATTTGATTCTCAAAATTACTTAAATATTTATACGTAATTTGCCTTAATACTATGCGGCAGATTATTATACAGTCTGCATCAACAAAGGGTGATATAATGGTATTCAGCAGTCTGGAGTTCATCTTCATTTTTCTGCCTGTTTTTCTTTTAGTTTACGCAGCAGTTCCAAAAAAACTGAAAAATACTGTGATACTTCTCGGAAGTGTCATTTTCTATAGCCTCGGCGTGAAAAAGCCTGTCTATATAGTCCTTTTCATTCTCACGACCATGCTCAACTACATAGTCGGGCAGTTTATCGAGGATTTCCCGAAATATAAGAAGCCTTGGCTGATATTCGGCATAGCCTTCAATTTCTGGTGGCTGATATTCTTCAAATACTGGACATTCGGCACGGAAAACCTCAACGCACTGCTTGGGACGAGCTTTACCCTCAAGGATATTATTCTCCCCATAGGCATAAGCTTCTATACATTCCAGAATGTGTCATATATTATAGATGTCTACCGCCGTCAGACCCGTGCGGAACGAAGCATCATCAACTACGGTGCATACATCAGTATGTTTCCGCAGCTTATCGCAGGTCCTATCGTAACCTACAATACGGTCGCAAAACAGCTCAGAAACAGAACTCACAATATCCGCAAGGTCGAGGACGGACTCAAAACTTTCACGATCGGTCTCGGCTATAAGGTTCTCATAGCAAACCAGATCGGCGGCTTATGGAGCGATATTTCCATGATAGGCTTTGAAAGCATTTCATCGCCGCTTGCATGGATGGGCATTTTTGCTTATTCCTTCCAGCTTTATTTCGACTTCTGCGGCTATTCGCTCATGGCTATCGGACTCGGAAAGATAATGGGCTTTGATCTGCCGAAAAACTTTGACTATCCGTATATGTCGCTCACCATGACAGAGTTCTGGAGACGCTGGCATATGACTCTCGGAACATGGTTCAAGGATTACATCTATATCCCGCTCGGAGGCAACCGCAAGGGAAAGGCTGCTCAGATACGCAATACATTTGTTGTCTGGCTGTTCACAGGTCTCTGGCACGGCGCAAGCTGGAATTTCGTAATATGGGGACTTGTGCTCTTTGCAGTCATCATGTCTGAAAAGTTCTGGACAGGAAAATTCCTCAACAAGCACGAGGCTGCCGGTCATCTCTACATGATTCTGATAATTCCGGTCACATGGCTCATTTTCGCAGTAACGGACTTCCATGAGCTTGGCATATACTTCAAAAGGCTCCTGCCGTTCCTTCCGCAGAAAACATACGCCGTGCTTGATAAGGATTATGTGAAATATCTTGGCATCTACAAGACATATTTCATCGCAGGAATACTTTTCTCCACAAGACTTCCAAAGAAAATATATGACAAGATAAAGAACAGCTTTGTCGGCGTAATTCTGCTTCTTGCAGTATTCTGGGCATCTGTCTACTGTATGTACAAAGGTCTCAACGATCCGTTTTTGTATTTCAGATTCTGATATAAGGAGTTTACAATGAACAAGTATAAACAGTGTATGTATACGGTGATTCTCATTCTTACCTGCCTTGTGGCATCGCCGTTTATTTATAAGCAAATCTGGAATTCAAGTTCTCTGAAACAGGCTAAGGCAGAAAAAAAGACACCTGCACTCTCAACTACCGTGTCTTCGACAGCACCTGTTGTCACAACTGTATCTGACGGCACGACTTCGGCTTCAAAGGAAACATCTGCCGAAACTACAGTCACAACAGCACAGCCTGAAACAGTTTTCGGTACAAGCGATCCTTCATATTTTGATGATGTGCTCTTTATCGGCGACTCACGTACAGTCGGCATCAAGGAGTATGGTACGCTGAAAAATGCAGATTATTTTTGCAGCGTCGGACTTGCTTCGTATAAGATAAACAATGAATATATCGATGGCTGCACACTTAAAGACAAGCTCAGCAGCAATCAGTACGGCAAAATTTACATCATGCTCGGCATCAATGAGGTCGCAAATGATACTGAATATACGATCGCAGCTTTCAGAACCCTTGTTGAGACTATCAGGGAATATCAGCCGTATGCTACTATCATGCTTCAGGCAAATCTCCACGTTTCATCGGCTGCACAGACTGACAGTATCACAAATGCAGGCATAGATGAGCTGAACTATAAGATATATCTGCTTGCCGAGGAGACCGACAATACATATTTCATCAATATCAATGACGTTTTTGATGATGAAAACGGCGCTCTTACCGCTGATTTCACAAGCGACGGCATTCACGTTCTTGGTAAATACTATCAGGACTGGTGTACATTCCTCTGCAATAACACGATCATCGTTAAAGTGCATTCAACAGAAACCACAGAGACTGTGGCTGAGGAGGAGACCGAGCCTGAAGCTGAGGGCGGCGATGACTATGATATCGTCTATGATTCAGAAGAACCTGTGAACGACGGCGGTGATGTGCCCGAGGACAACGGCAGTTCTGACGGAAATGATGATATAGTTTATTATGACGACAACAGCAGCGATAACAACAACGGCAATGAAAGACATGACGCAACAGTTTGAAACAAATCAGCACCGCACACCATCTGTGCGGTGTTCTATTAATGGGATCATGAGGTGAAAATTATGAGCTATCTTGATAAAGAATGCTATTGCCCCTACTGCAAATCGCAGCTCAATATACAGAACGGCTTTTCGTTCAGAAATTCAAAGCATATCTGCACGGAATGCGGACGTACCGTTCCTGTGAAAATGGGAAGATTTGCTTCTGAAAATGATGATTATGATGTTGAAGATTCAGTATCAGAGCCGCAGGATATCCGCTCCGATGCCGTTGAGGAGTTTACCGAAAACGACATCAGAATTGAGGATGCCGACGTTGAAATGATAATGCCTGACGATGATATCGACGGCAGCGAAAAGGCAGAAGCCGTTGATGTGCAGCCCGAGCCTGTGAAAAAAGATGAGGAACTCAGCGAATTTGACGAGGAAGCACGAAAACTTGAAGAATTCAATGAGAGGACAGAGCGCAGGTTCAGAGCATGGAAAAAGCAGAACATGGCGCTGATATGGAAAATCCGTGGAATTACTGCGGCAGTTGTGGTTCTTATTGCTGCCGTTATTATGTTAAGCCGTCTTACAAAAGTTGGCTATAATTCTATAGATCTTATCAACCGGAACTATGTGGAAGTAGTTCATCAGCTTGAAGAAAACGGCTTCACGGATATTGAGACTGTCCCCTCAGAGGAGCTTGAAATTGCTGAAAAGGGCAGGGAAAATACTGTTAAATCAATTAAATTCGGCAGCAAGGAGAATTTTGATGCCGATGATCGCTTCATGAAGGGCAAGAATATAAAAATCGTCTATCGTACCCTCAAAAAGATCAATCTTCCGATATCAAGCAAGAAGATAGACGATATGAACTATACCGAGGTCATGGAGAAGTTTGAAAAGGCAGGCTTTACAAATGTTTCAGTTGAGCCTGTTCATGACCTGCATTTCGGTGTTCTTCATTTTGACGGTGAAGTAGACGAGGTGTATGTTGACGGCGAGAAGAAATTCTCGGACAAGGACAGATGCCGCCCTGATGTCGGAATCGTCATAAAATACCATACTTTTTAAAAAGGAAAGATATTATGCTTGCAAGCCTTATCAACATAAATAAATTTTATAACGGCAAACAGGTTCTCGACAATGTTTCGCTGACCATTGACGAGACTGACAAAATCGGTCTTGTCGGCAATAACGGATGCGGAAAATCGACACTCCTGAAAATCCTGACCGGTTCTGTCGAGCCTGACAGATTCACCGAAAAGGACGGCATTGTTTCGTTTGCCGCAAAAACTTCAGTCGGCTATCTTGAACAGATGGGCGGACTCAACTCGGAAAATACAGTCATTGACGAGATGAGAAGCGTCTTTGAGCCGATTCACCGTGCTATTGACAGACTGCGTGAAATTGAGCTTGAAATTGAAATGGGCGACAATTCCGCCGCAGACGAGTATCAGCAGCTATCCTCATGGGTCGAGGCTAATGACGGCTACAACACCGATGTAAAGATACGCATGGTGCTCAACGGCATGGGATTTTCAGGCGATGAACTGAACAGAACGGTCTCAGGTTTCAGCGGAGGCGAGAAAACACGTCTCTGCATTTCAAGACTGCTTCTTGAAGAACCTAATCTGCTCATTCTCGATGAGCCTACCAACCACCTCGATTTCAAGACTATAATGTGGCTGGAGGACTACCTCAGAAGTTACAAGGGCGCTGTACTCATTGTTTCACACGACCGTTATTTCCTTGACCGCCTGTGTACCTCGATATGCGAGATAGAAAGAGGCACTCTTACACGCTACAGAGGCAATTATACCGCATTTGTCCGCCAGCGTGAGGAAAATGATGCAAGACGTGAGAAAGAATACGAGATGCAGCAGAAACAGATCGCTCAGATGGAAGACTATGTTGCAAAAAATCTCGTCAGGGCTTCTACAACTAAAATGGCACAGAGCCGCAGAAAACAACTCGATAAAATGGAGCGCATCGAAAAGCCTTTTCACGATACAAAGTCCGCAAAAATACGCTTTACATACGGTATTGAGCCGCCGCTTGACGTACTGAAGGTCAAGGGAGTTGACATCTCTGTCGGTGAGGGAAGTTCACGAAAAACTCTTGTTGACGAGGTGAATTTTGAAGTGCGCCGTGGCGATAAGATAGGTATTATCGGTGACAACGGCATCGGCAAATCCACGCTGCTCCGCATTATTCAGGAACAGCTTCCGCATAAGGGCACTGTCCGCTGGAACAGCAATATCAAAATATCATATTTTGAACAGGAGAGCACCAATCTTAACCGTGAGCTTTCGGTCATGGAGGAACTCCACAGCCGCTATCCTCTGATGTCGGAGCTTGAAGTCCGCAGTCTGCTTGCTCAGGTTCGTCTTGTCGGTGAGAACGTTTTCAAGGAAACAGGCGTTATCAGCGGCGGCGAGAGGGCAAAACTCTGCTTCGCTATTATGATGCAGGAACACGGAAATGTACTTATTCTCGATGAGCCTACTAACCATCTTGACCTCAGCTCAAAGGAGGCTATCGAGGAGGCGCTTGCCGAATATACGGGAACTGTTATTTTCGTATCGCATGACCGCTATCTTCTCAGCAAGATAGCCGACAAGCTTATTGAACTGACCGACGGCGGCTACCGTGAGCATAACTATGGATTTGAAAAGTATCTTGATGTGCTGCGTGAGGAACAGGCTGAACAGAAACGTATCGCAGATGCAGAAAAGTTCGCTAAAGCCGCAGAAGCCGCAAAGGAAAAACAGGTAAAGACATACCGCAGCAAACAGCAGAGAAGCGCTGATGCCGCACGCAAAAACGAGATGCGTCGTCTTGAAAAGGAAATGGACGATCTACAGGCACAGATAGATGCTCTTACCGAGGAGATTTCCAAGGAGGAGGTCTATACGGATTATGAGCTTATGAACAGCAAATGTGCCGAAATTGAAACACTAAAACAGAAAATAGACGAGGATTTTGAGCTTCTTGTTGAACTTGATGAGGAATAATAATTATGGTTATTTCTAAAACACCCTTCTGAGAAAAAACGGGTTTTAGAGATGACCTTATGCAGATATGTCAATTGGCATATCTGCTTTTTTTGTCAGCAGAAGGATAAATGAAAAACGCCACAGCATTTATGAGAAAGCATAAATACTATGGCGAAAAAAATTTTTATTTGCTGTTTTTTTAGCGGCGTTTTTTCAGCAGTTTTTTTGCTGATTGAAAAACTCTCTAAAAAGAAAAGTGAGTATAAAATAAAATAGTTCAAAATGATGAAAGTGACAAAATCTGCTTGACTTTTTGTTGACATTGTACTATAATAATATAATGTATCAATATGGAATAATGTCCCTATTTATCATGTAATTATATCATACCAAATGGCTCTTGTCAATAGTTTTTTGAAAAAACTTTCTGCCACTCGGAGTGATATGCTTTTCACATAAACGAACAGTAAGGAGGATCCGCCTATGGTGAATGTAACACCAAAGCAGCTGGGAAAAAACGTCAGAATGAGCTTCGGAAAAATTACCGAGCCCCTTGAAATGCCTAATCTTATCGAGGTTCAGAAAAACTCGTATAAGTGGTTCAGGGAAGAAGGTCTCCGTGAAGTTTTCCGTGATATGACCGCTATTACCGACTATAACGGCAATCTCGTTCTCAACTTCAAGGACTACCGCTTCGATACAGAACCGAAGTACAGCCTTGCAGAATGCAAATCAAGAGGTGCTACCTATCAGGTAGCCATGAGAGCCACTGCTACCCTTGCAAACAAGGAAACAGGCGCTGTAAGCGAAAGTGAAATATATATGGGCGATTTCCCGCTCATGACAGACAGCGGTACTTTCGTTATCAACGGCGCAGAGCGTGTCATCGTATCACAGCTCGTCCGTTCACCGGGCGTTTACTATGCCTTCGAGAAGGACAAGACAGGTAAAGACCTTTTCAATACCACAGTTATCCCTAACCGTGGTGCATGGCTGGAATATGAAATGGATTCCAACGATGTTGTCTATGTCCGTATAGATAAAAACAGAAAGATCCCGATAACCACATTTATCCGTGCTCTCGGCGAGGAGGGTACTGATGAGGAGATCTTTGCTACATTCGGCGATGACGACCGTCTCAAGCAGACTATCCTCCAGAAAGACCAGACCAAAAACAAGTCTGATGCTCTTATCGATGTTTATAAGAAGCTCCGTCCGGGCGAACCTCCGACGGTAGAAAGCTCTCTTTCACACCTCAATAACCTGTTCTTCGATGCAAAGAGATACGACCTCTGCCGTTTCGGACGCTATAAGTACAACAAGAAGCTTGGTATCGCTTCACGTCTTGCAGGTCATATCCTTGCACAGCCTATCATTAATGAAATGACCGGCGAAATTCTTGCCGACGAGGGTGAGATCGTAACATACGACAAAGCCTGTGAGATCGAACAGGCAGGCGTTTACGAGGCTTTCGTAAATGTCGAGGCTAAGGAATACTATGTTGACGACAGAGGCGAAACTGCTGTCCGCATGGTTGAAAAGACCGTAAAGATCATCGGCAACGGCATGGTCGATATCAGCGGCTATGTCAGCTTTGACGCTGAAAAGTACGGCATCAACGAGAAGGTTTCCTTCAAGGTGCTCAAGGGCATCATTGAAAGCGCTGCTGATGAGGATGAACTTGAAGAAATGGTAAAGAAGATGGCTGACGACCTCGTTCCTAAGCACATCATTCTTGATGATATCATTGCTACTATCAGCTATTTCATCAACCTCTGCGAGGGTGTTGGTACTGTTGACGATATCGACCACCTCGGCAACAGACGTATCCGTTCAGTCGGCGAACTTCTCCAGAACCAGTTCCGTATCGGCTATGCACGTATGGAAAGAAGCATCAGGGAAAGAATGAATATCCAGACTCAGGATGTCAACACTCTCACTCCTCAGATGCTCATAAATATCAGACCAATTTCATCGGCTATGAAGGAATTCTTCTGTTCTTCACCTCTTTCACAGTTCATGGATCAGAACAATCCTCTTGCCGAGCTTACCCATAAGAGACGTTTGTCAGCCCTCGGTCCTGGCGGTCTTTCAAGAGACCGTGCCGGATTTGAGGTTCGTGACGTTCACTACAGCCACTACGGAAGAATGTGCCCTATCGAGACTCCTGAAGGTCCTAACATCGGTCTTATTTCCTATCTGGCTACTTTCGCAAGAATTAATGAATACGGCTTCATCGAAGCTCCTTACCGTAAGGTTGACAAGGCAACAGGCGTTGTTACCAAGGAAGTTATTTATATGACAGCTGACGTTGAGGATAACTACGTTGTTGCTCAGGCTAACGAGCCTCTCACAGAGGAAGGAAAGCTTGCCCGTCCGAGAGTTAATGCACGTCACCGTGATCAGATTCTCGAATGCGAACGTGAAAAGGTCGACTTCATGGATGTTTCGCCTAAGATGGTCGTTTCTGTCGCTACATCAATGATTCCGTTCCTTGAAAACGATGACGCTAACCGTGCCCTCATGGGTTCTAACATGCAGCGTCAGGCAGTTCCGCTCCTCAAGACAGAGCGTCCTTTCGTTGGTACAGGTATGGAATACAAGGCTGCCGTTGACTCTGGCGTTTGTATCGTTGCCGAATATGACGGTAAGGTTACTTACGTTGATGCAGATAAGGTACAAATGATCTGCGACGACGGTATCGAGCGCAAATATGACCTCATCAAGTTCAAGCGTTCAAACCAGGGTACCTGCGTAAACCAGAGACCTATCGTCAAGGCTGGTGAAACTGTCAAGAAGGGTCAGGTACTCGCTGACGGTCCTGCAACATCAGAAGGCGAAATTTCACTCGGTAAAAATGCTCTCATCGGCTTCATGACATGGGAAGGTTACAACTACGAGGACGCTGTTCTCCTTAATGAGCGTCTTGTCCGTGAAGATGTATTCACTTCTGTTCATATCGAAGAATACGAGATCGAATGCCGTGATACAAAGCTCGGACCTGAGGAAATTACAAGAGATATCCCTAACGTTGGTGATGATGCTCTTGCAAACCTTGACGAAAACGGTATCATCCGCATCGGTTCTGAAGTTAACTCAGGCGATATCCTCGTCGGCAAGGTAACACCAAAGGGTGAAACCGAGCTTACAGCAGAAGAAAGACTTCTCCGTGCTATTTTCGGTGAAAAAGCCCGTGAAGTACGTGATAACTCACTTAAAGTTCCTCACGGTGAATCAGGTGTCATCGTTGATGTAAAGATATTCACAAGAGAAAACTGCGACGAACTCAGCGCAGGCGTAAACAAGCGTGTTGTATGCTATATCGCCCAGAAGCGTAAGATCACAGTCGGCGATAAGATGGCCGGCCGTCACGGTAACAAGGGTGTCGTTTCACGTATCCTTCCTGAGGAGGATATGCCGTTCCTTCCTGACGGAACTCCTCTTGATATCGTTCTTAACCCGCTCGGCGTTCCTTCACGTATGAACATCGGTCAGGTTCTTGAAGTTCACCTCGGTATGGCTTGTAAGGCTCTCGGCTGGCACATCATGACTCCTGTTTTCGATGGTGCTCACGAAGGCGATATCCGTGAATGCTTCAAGATGGCTAACGAACACAGCCTTGAACACAGAGAGGATATGTTCGAGCTTAATGCAATGGATAAGGTTATCAATCCGAATGCTCTTGAATTTACAGAAGACTGTAAGTTTACTCTCTATGACGGACGTACAGGTGAAAAGTTCGACAACCGTGTAACTGTGGGCTATATGTACTACCTCAAGCTCCACCACCTCGTTGATGATAAGATTCA
>JAKSQT010000109.1 GCA_024403995.1 Ruminococcus sp. | reverse complement strand
CGGAGAAAAAAGAATACGCAGCAATCTGCTTGACCGTCTTATGGGTGACAACAACTGCGTTCTGCTTCTGAGGCTCGGTGATTCTGTTGCGGGAGTCGAGGTCACAGAAACGGAGAGAGGCGGTGAAGAAGATGCCACCTGAAAAACACGCAGTGCTTTCAGCTTCCTCAACCTGTCTTGAAAACGGCGATACAAAGCTTTTCATTTTTACTGATGAAAAGTCAGAACTTCCGTTAAGGGAAAAGGGGTTAAAAGTAAATGATGTTAAAGATTTCCCGAATATCCCGCTTGAATATAAACTCAACGAAGAAAATGTTTGCGTTCTCGACAGAGTATCGTGGAAAACGGAAGGAACTGATTTCAGCAAAGAGAATGAAGTCCTCAAGGCTGACCGTGAAATAAGGGATTATTTTAAAATCAGACGGCGCGGCGGACAGATGGTTCAGCCATGGTATTCAGCTCTGAACGGCAATAAGGTTCTCGGCAGAATAGAAATGAAATATAAATTTTTCATTGATGAATTACCATCCGAAGACATTTATCTTGCAGGCGAAAGACCTGAGCGAATGCGCTATAAAATAAACGGAGTCGGTTTGGAAGATACCGGAGAGTTCTGGGTTGATGCCGCTTTCAGAAAAATGAGAATACCAAAAACAGCATTAAAAGCTGGACTTAACGAAGTAACTGTATCTCCCGATTTCAGTGAGAACACAAATTTTGAAGCTGTTTTTCTTCTGGGTGGTTTCGGTGTCAGAACAGAAAGCTGTTATACATATCTAACAACTCTGCCCGAAAGATTGCCGCTGGGTGATGCATCAAAATCGGGACTGCCGTTTTACGGAGCCGACATCACATATATCATAAGAGCTGATGCTCTTTCAGACCTGAGAGAAAGAATAATCAAAACAGGCGAAAGCGTTTTTCTTGCGCCATCTGAGGTAAGAGGTTCACTGATAAGATACAGCAGTAAGGCGGAATCCGGTAAGATGCTTTTCCGCCCGTATGAGGCAGATGTCACCAAATCGGTTGCCGAGGGCTGTGATATTGAACTGACTTTGGTTGGAAACAGAAGAAATACATTCGGCCCTTTACATATGCTGCCTGCAAATCACAAAGGCTCCGGCCCTAATATGTTTGTAACTGACGGAGAATCGTGGAGTGACAGTTTTGCACTGCCCGAAACAGGTATTCAGAAGCTACAGGTTTTATTAAAGAAATAAACATGCAGCAGAATTGAAAGTTGCTGAACAAACGAAACAGCCTGTCGGGTAATTTACCTCGGCAGGCTTTGTGCAGTTATAACGTTTGTTTTATGTGACGTTCAGGTTATTGACTTTTAATAATAATCTTTGCTATAATTGTTAAAGATAAATCATTGCTGAATGCAAAGAAAAAGCTATAACCAACAAAAGATAATTAAAGTAAAGGAGCGCTTGTTATGACTGAAATCTCTGCGTTTTTCCTGTCGCTTATCATGTTTTTTACAGGCTTGTCAGGTAAAGCGGTAACATCGTTCGGAGAGAGGAAAGAGCCGTCACACACGGCGGATAAGTCTTTTTCCGACTCTGCCGTGCCGGAAAAGGACGGTGAAAATGTGAATGTCACATTCAGAGCTGAGAATGCGGGATATGACATATATTCACCCTTTAAAAATTACGGCGGTTACAGATACGGTCCGTCAATAATGTATTATGAGGACGGCTCTGCCGATGCGTGGTTTGCCACCAACGGCCAAAGCGGTGAATGGGACTGGTTTACATACAGACACTTCGACGGCAAAGAGTGGAGCGATGAGAAGGTTGTTCTGCGCCCGACGGCGGATTCCATGGATCATTATTCCGTTTGTGACCCCGGCGTTATTTATTTCGGAGGCTACTATTACATCGGCTATACCTCCACCATTGTTTCCACAAACGGCGGAATAAACAACAATGTTTTTGTTGCGCGTTCCGAGAATCCCGACGGCCCGTTTGAAAAATGGAACGGAAACGGCTGGGGCGGTGACCCTGCTCCGATTATTTATTTTGATGAAAACGCAGCTTTATGGGGCGCAGGTGAGCCGAGCTTTGTAATTGTTGACGGTGTTCTGTATTTCTATTATTCGTGGCTTGGCTCGGGAACGGGAAATGAGCTTGTCGCTACCGCCGATACCTCTGAAAACTGGCCTGCATCGCTTACTCCGCGCGGAGTTGTCGCAACAAAGGAAAACAGTCAGGATTCATGGGATGTTGTCTATGTTGAAGAGATAGGAAAATTTGTCGGCTTCTGTACTTATGAACGCTTTACAGATACCTCGGGTGTTGCGGTTTATCAGTCCGATGACGGAATACACTTTGAAAGAAGCGATATTATCCGCACGGGAATCTGCTCCAAATGCCACAACATGGGCATTTCAAAGCGACCCGACGGTCATGTCAGACTTTCCGACAATCTGTTTATCGGATATGCCTACCAGACCTCAACAGGAGGCTGGGGTGACTGGTCAACAAGATTTCAACCCGTTGAGCTTATTGCTTACGAAGGAGAAATCCGCTCATACGATAACGGCGGCGTACCGACTCCGACAGAAAGTGAACGTGTAAAAAAGCCGTCAGCTCCTGTTGTTACGGGAATCACAACCGATAAGGCAGAGATAGATGTCAACCTGAATAAAAAGGAAAAAGTAAAACTGTTCTGGTTTGATAAGGCACTTGAAAAACACATTCTGATAAGCAGAGCGGTATCTTTCAGCGGCTACGACGAAAGCGTTATTAAAATAAAGAACCGTAAAATCATGCCTGTTTCCGTCGGCTCAACACTTGTCACCGTCAGTTATGCCGATTTCACTTACACATTTAAGGTAACGGTGCATGAAAAAGGCTATTCTCCAAATGACGGCAAGGGTGAAATTGAAAGCTTCAGGGCCGTAAATGACAGCATCACGGTTTCCCTCGGCGACTGGAGGCGCACTCAGATAAGAGGCTTCGTGACCTTCAGAAACGGCGATTGGGGAGAAGCGTACAATGACTACGGCTCAAGCCGCGAAAATTATCCGCCTATGATTGATGCGGACATTTATCATATGACCTTTGAGGTTGAAGACGGCAGTATTATATCCGTTGATGACAGCGGAATCATCACACCGTTATCCGCAGGCACAACAACAGTTAAAATCACAATGACGGGCGGCTTTACCGACACGGTTACCGTTACTGTAGAATAACACCGAACAGAAAAACAGAAAAGATATCTTTGAATAGAAAATCAGCGACCCGTATTAACGGACCGCTGATTTATTTCCGCGCATATATGCATCAAGTAATACCCGGCAACGATTTAGTCGCTGCCGGGTTTAATATTGTCCTACGGGGGATTATTTAGGGGTTACCTTCAATTTCATTAACATATTCTTCATTAACAACATCAACAGAAGAATCAGCATTAAAATTAAATCCGATAAGTCCAGCAATAGTAAATCCAGAAAGAATCAATACAATGACAAGTATTCCAATCAATATGGTTTTTATTGTTTTACCAATCTTTTTTTGTCTTTGATTTTTTATAGCCATTTGCTCTGCAATTTTAGCTAATTGTTCTGCTTGACTTGTGTTGTTTTCATTTATTATTTCTGTTTTGTCAAGCAGTTGACTTATATCGCATTCTAAAATATCTGCAATGTTTTGTAGCATTTCAACATCTGGAACAGATAAACCCTTTTCCCATTTTGAAACCGTTTGTCTTACAACATTTAGTTTTATTGCAAGCTCCTCTTGGCTGTATCCTTTTTGCTTTCTTAGTGCTTTCAAATTTTCATTAAACATATATATAGCACCTCCTTGTGCTTTAATTATATGTTAT
>JAKSQT010000108.1 GCA_024403995.1 Ruminococcus sp. | reverse complement strand
GAGTGACTGGCTACGAACCAGTAGGTCGGGGGTTCGAATCCCTCCAGGCACGCCATAAAGAACCGTCGCAATAGCGGCGGTTTTTGTTTAAGAAATCGGTGAACCTGCATTCACCGATTTTTTTTATTTATTCAGAATATAACTTCTCCGCTGTGCATGGCAATAAGCCTGTCGCCCATTATTTCCTTCATTATTTCAAATGCAGGCAGACTTGTGCAGTGACCTGATACAAAAAGAGTATCATACTTCATAAGCTCCTTGGCAGTTGATTTTATCACGTTGATCTCCTCTGCCGTGTATGCCGTCTTTTTCATCATGTGAAAGCCTGTAATTACGGCATACGGCTCTTTTTCGTACAATTCAGTATAGCGGTCAAGAATATTGAGAATGCCGTTATGGGCACAGCCTGACAAAAGGTATTTTTTGTCTCCGTCTGTTATGACAAGGCACTGTTCGTGTGAAAAATCATCGGTTTCACGCATTCCGTTATATTCTGTTTCAAGCTCAAGATTTCCGTTTGGATACAAACGTCTGCCGGTTATACCTGTAAACACTTCAAGCTCATCATTAATTTTTATACCGCCGTCAAGCAGTCTTACATTCGGCAGATTGCCTGTTTTTGAGTCGATTCCGATATATCGTTCATCGTGATAATGCTTTTCAAGAGCTTTTCTCTGCATATAGATATTTGCATCGGGATTTGTCTCGGCAAATCTGATCAGACTGCCGGAATGGTCGTAGTGACCGTGACTAAGAAAAGCATTATCAACTGCTTTAAGGTCGATTCTAAGCTTTTCCGCATTCTTCATCATTGCATCAGTCTGCCCGAAATCAAGCAGTATTTTGTGATTTTTGGTTTCAGCATACAGGCTGAGTCCGTGCTCCGCAATACAGCCGTGGCATCCTTCCGTATTTTCAACAAGACAAATTAATTTCATTTTCTTTCGCCTCCAAGCATTTCAAGCGCAGTTTTCATAGAAACGCACTTTGCATATCTGTTGTTCCAGATAAACTCATTATAATATTTATATGTTGTTTCTCCTGATAAATAAGCATTATCCACAGTAGTATTCGCATTTTCAGGTACGATCATCTCAAAGCTGTGCTCAAATCCGCATTTCACGGTTGCATCAATGCAGTATTCAGTCTGCAAACCTGTGACCATAAGAGTTTTTTCGCCTTTTTCGATCAGATATTCAAGCAATCCTGACTCTTTGAACGGACTGTTTACATTTTTGTCGAAAACATGCTCATTTTTCTGCGGTGCGATATCATCCCATATTTCAAACCCGTCATTACCTTTGCTCAAAGGCTGACCTGTGCCGTCGTCATGGCGTATGTATACGACCTCAACGCCGTTTGCCCTTGCGGTTTCAGCAAGGTTTACGATATTCTCAGCAAATATTTCATAATTGTACAGTCTGTCATTCATAATAAGCTTCTGTACATCAACTATCAGCAGTGTCATAATACCCCTCTTTCATTATATGGCATCTCTAAAAACCCGTTTTGAGTAAGAAAAAGCAGATAGGTACAGTAGATGCAAGAAAAGCCATCGAAGGCGTGCTTTCGCACTACGAGAGGGCTTGACGCAGCAGATGCTGTACATAGCTGTTTTTTTTTCAGAAGGGGTTTTTAGAGGTGCCCTATGATATGATAAAAGTATAGCACATAACTGTTAGAATTTCAAGGCAGACTTTTCAAAGAATTTACACTTCACCCCTTGACCTTTTCTGTAAAATGGTGTAAAATAGAATATGTTCTATGAAGTCAGACACTTCATATATGATACGGTCATTCACTGACAGTATCAAAACTAAAGGTCTTTTGACCATTTTCGGAGGTATATACAATGTCAAAAAATTTTATCGTTGAAACATCAGCTCGTCACGTACACGTTACTACTGAAGCTCTTGAAACACTTTTCGGCAAGGGCTATCAGCTCACAAAGAAGAAGGATCTTTCTCAGCCTGGTCAGTTTGCCTGTGAAGAAAGAGTTACTATCGTAGGCCCTAAGAAAGAGCTTGCAGGCGTTTCTATCCTCGGTCCTGTTCGTCCTGAGGTTCAGGTTGAGCTTTCTGCTACAGATGCACGTTCAATCGGTATTGCTGCTCCTGTAAGAGAGTCTGCTGATATTGCAGGTTCAGGCGCTTGCAAGATCGTTGGTCCATGCGGTGAGATCGAGATCAGCGAAGGCGTTATCGTTGCAAAGAGACATATCCACCTTACTCCTGCCGATGCTGAGGAACTTGGCGTAAAGGACAAGCAGATCGTATGGGTAAAGGTTGAAACTCCTGAGAGAAGCGCAATTCTTGGTGACGTAGTTTGCCGTGTATCCGAAAAGTATGCTCGTGCTATGCATATCGATACAGACGAGTCAAACGCTATCGGCGCTCCAAAGGAACTTTTCGGCGAAATCGTTGAAATCGGCTGATTTTGCTTTTTCATAGTGCACAGTATCTTCTGTGCACTTTTTTATTTTCAGGCAGCAGCGCACGGAGTTTTTGGACATACTCAGCGGTGTACTGCCTTAAAGGAGGTCAGCTATGTCAGCACCTTTAGCAGATAAGATACGCCCTAAAACACTCGCAGATGTTGTCGGTCAGGAACATATCCTTGCGGAGGGCAGACCGCTCCGCCGAATTATTGACAGCGGTACTGTACCAAACATGATATTCTATGGTCCGTCAGGTGTCGGAAAGACCACGGTTGCACGTATTATAGCCGAAAACTGCGGTATGTCACTGTATAAGCTCAATGGTACAAATGCCTCAACCGCTGATATCAAGGAGGTTGTGGCTGATATCGGCACTTTCGGCTCTGAAAACGGTATTCTTCTGTATCTTGACGAGATACAGTACCTTAACAAAAAGCAGCAGCAAAGCATACTTGAATATATCGAAAACGGCGATATCACGCTGATTGCCTCAACTACGGAAAATCCGTATTTTGCAGTATACAATGCTGTCATAAGCCGAAGCACCGTTTTTGAATTCAAACCTGTTTCAGCACAGCAGCTCATACCTGCGATAAACAGAGCATTTTCTCTTATTGCAGAGGAAAACGGCTATGAGGTATGCATCGGAGATGATGTTGTGGAAACTATTGCATACGGCTGCGGCGGAGATGTGCGCAAAGCCATGAATACCGCTGAACTTGCTGTACTTTGCGGCGAAATGACAGACGGAAAAGTTACGGTTACGCCGGAGTCGCTGAAAATTCTCGCACAGCGCAGCAATATGCGCTACGACCGTGACGGAGATCAGCATTACGATATTCTTTCTGCGCTGCAAAAGTCAATACGTGGTTCTGATGAGAATGCCGCCCTTCATTATGCTGCACGGCTTATGGAGGCAGGGGATATCATCTCGCTTTCACGCAGACTGCTCGTTATTGCTGCCGAGGATATAGGTCTTGCCTATCCGCAGGCTATCTCAATAGTCAAAGCCTGTGTGGACTCCGCTTTGCAGCTTGGTCTGCCTGAGGCACGTATCCCGCTTGCAGAGGCGATAATTTTACTTGCAACTGCACCAAAATCCAACAGCGCAGAATCTGCCATAGATGCTGCGATTCAGGATCTGCGCTCGTGTGATGCCCTTGATTTCCCAAGACATCTCCAGAACAAGCACTTTGACGGAAAGGGTGCGGCTGTTGTGGGGCAGGATTACAAATATCCCCATGATTACAAAAATCACTATGTTAAACAGCAGTATCTGCCTGATGCGCTTGCGGGGCATATTTATTATAAATACGGCGACAACAAACAGGAACAGTCTGCGCTTGCATACCGCCGTAAAATTTTTAGTGAGGCGGAAGAATAGCAGCGGCATTCTGTTCGCCGTTAAGACAATATTACGATTTTACAGCAAAAAAAGCCTGCGGAGACTTATTCTCCGCAGGCTCAGCCTGTAGAAAAACCACTGTTATATGAACTATAATCGGTTCTGAAAACAGTGGTTTTGTTATTTTTTGATTAACATATGCAATTAAT
>JAKSQT010000107.1 GCA_024403995.1 Ruminococcus sp. | reverse complement strand
TTTGAATCACCATTTTATATTTTCCTTTAAATCACCAATAAATAACTTGTGTTTCCCCAAAGCACAAGTTATTTTTTATTATCAGGAAATTCAAATCTGACCTCACACTTAGCCTTATCAACCACAAGATAAGCGTCAAAGTCGTTTCCTGCCTTACTTTTGAATCCTTTGATTATGTTTGTTCTGCCGTTCTGACAAAGAAGAACAACCATGTTCTCTGTAATCTTCTTTCCGCATAAAGGTTATTTTTATAAATGAAGTATCATAATAAAACCTCAATCCGCAAAACTCACCACAAAAAACATCAACGCAACCAGAAGTGTCATCCTGAAGCAGAAGGTCATAATAATCCATGAATAAGCGGATAATTACAGTAAAAAGTGGGAAACCCAGAGTCAAAAGGGTATAAAAAGCCCGTCAAAAGGTCAAGTTTAAAAAATCAACAAATCAACCTTCTGACAATACACGCCATATTCTGATAAAAGTATTCGCCCAAGGCCTGCTTCTCCCAAGTGCCAGTATAATTTTTCTGGCATGAACAGTTAAATGCCCAGCAATCAGCATAAGCCGTTCAATTACATTCCGGATTCTGCGGCGTTTGATTGTCTTATGACGAATCGGGATATCATTCTTTTTCATCGCTTCCGTACCGATGATTCGAAGCACATTATATGCAATCATGCCCAGTTTCAGAATGAGAGCATTAGTATCAAATTTACCGCTCGGCATTGCAAAGGTTGCAAATGAGTCAGGTCCTGTTACGCAGAAGAACATCGAGGATATGCAGGAGGAATTCAAGTATTTTCGGACTGCTATGCAGAACTATCTGGCCCGATCTCCCCGACATATATTTCGTGAGGTGAGTGCTGTGTGAGATGTAGTTGCTTAGTACATAAAAAACAATAGGGCTGTTGCGTCTTGCATTTCAACAGCCCAATTAGTCATATGTTATAATGGTGTAATTACACAGTACATTCGCCATTTAGGAACAGAAATTATTTTTGGAATTCGGTAACTGTAAGGCTGTCCTCGGGAACAGGAGAGGAGCCGTTATCGGAATACAGCTTATATGTGCTGTTGGAGAAACCTATCAGTTCAAGTGAAGCAAAGTTTATTTCACCGGTGTTTTCTACCGCTTTGCCAAAGGGTATCGTCTTTTTTCTGCGGATAAAGAAAACCAGCTCGTCAAGCGGAATATTAACATAATGATGACCCTTCGGAAGTATCTCCGTTTCACATTTATCGCAGGACTTCATTCTGACAAGCATCATTTCCTCGGGAAGATATACATACCGTCCCTGAGCGTTTTGCTTATAAACGGGTGCTATCATAAGCTCATTGCCGAGAAGAAGTTGATCATCGGTCTGCTTTGACATTTCATCATCAGGGAAGTCGAACGCAAGGGGCTTAAACATCATTTCATCGTTCAGCGCAGCCTTGAGAAATTCGCTGTAAAGATACGGGATAAGGCAGTATCTTATCTTTATCATCTCTGCAGCAGCAGTTACATTATCAAAGCGGTAAAGCTCCTGCATACGGGTACCGTCCGCGGAATGATTGCGGAAAAGAGGCGTGAACAGCGAATATTGCAGCCAGCGCAGCATCAGATCCTCGGTTGTGTCGCAGCCGAATCCGCCTGTGTCAGAGCCTGTGAATAGGAATCCTGCCATATTCAGAGCGGGCAGCTGCTGCATGGACTGGAGTATGTGCGACCACCAGGATTTGTTGTCCCCCTGCCAGATACCGCCATAGCGGTGCGCGCCAATATAGGAGGAACGTGAGAAAAACAGCGTGCGCTTTTCGGGACAAATTTCCTGTAAGGCTTCAAATGCGCTGCGGGTCATGTTCATTCCGTAAAGGTTGTGGACTTCGCTGTGCTTTACCATTTTACCGTTAATGTTATGATAGAACTTGTCATAATCGCCAATATTTCCGTTAAGCCCCGCAACCATTCCCGTGAATGCGAAATACTCGTTTATGCCCATATTTTCGGAGGTAATCTTTTCTATTTCGGCACAGGTGTCCGCAAGCCTGTCCTCGGTATAGAAAATTGCAGGCTCGTTCATATCGTTCCAGAAGCCTTCAATGCCAAGCTTTGTCAAAACAGAATATTTCTCTCCGAACCATTTTCTTGCTTCGGGCTGCAAAAAGTCGGGGAAATGCACACGCCCGGGCCATACCGCACCAACGAAATCTTTGCCCTCCGAATTTTTGCAGAAATAGTTTTCACGGACTCCTTCTTCATAAACATCGTAGCCGTCCTCTATTTTAACGCCTGCGTCGATTATAGGAACAAGACGAATGCCCTGATTTTTCATATCTATGACAAGCTTTTCAAGGTCGGGGAAACGCTCCTTATCAACGGTAAAATCCTTGTATTGTTCCATATAATCAATATCCAGATAAATGCTGTCAAGGGGAATGCCCGCCGCCTTGTACTGCTCTGCAACGCTACGGATATCCTCTTCATTCTTGTATCCCCAGCGGCTTTGTCCATAGCCGAATGCCCAGAAAGGTGGAATATAGCTTCTGCCGATAAGCTGCCTGAACTGCTTTACAATGTCCTTTTCGTTATCCCCTGTGATAATGTAGACAATAAGGTCATTTTTATCGGCAGTTATCTTCATTTCGCTTCTTCTTGTATAGCCAATGTCAAATTCCATTTTTCCCGCATAGTCAAAAAAAGTGCCAAAGGTCAGCTGTCCGCTTACAATAATAAAATTATGGGAGCCGTAAAGCGAACGTGTATCCTCGTGATGATTGGGATTGTCATAATTCCAGCTGACATACTGCCAGCCACGTTTGTTTATTCCTCTTATCTGCTCGCCAAGACCGTAAACAATATCATCTTCTGCAAGGCGATAGATAAATCCGCCCTTGCCGTCCGCTTCAAAGTAAGGGAGAGTATCTGCCGAAAGAGAAATGTCCTTTACAACTGCTTCTGTGGGGAATGGTTCACCGTAAATATATTTTTTTATCATATCAGCACTTCCTTTCAAAATACCGTTGACGTTTTTTCTTCTGTATGATATAATACTATAAAATAACGCTGAAATCTATTGATATTCTACTATATACCGATACTATCCTACTTAATGAAAGGATGAACCCATGAACGACCCAACATCAAAGGAAAACCGTATACACAGTTCGGGAATAAAGCCGTTCAGTTATTACAAATGTGTTATCCCCGACCATTTCTACTGTGTCCCCATGCATTGGCACAGCGAATTTGAGATGAATTTTATCCGTGAAGGCTCGGCGGAATTTATCTGCGGCGAGGATAAATTTACCTCTGCAAAGGGTGATATCATCATCACTCAGCCAAATGTGATGCACTCCATCTATCCCTGTGAGCGTACAAGTCAGGTGTATGACACTCTTGTTTTCAGTTCTGAAATATTCGGCAGCTCAGAATCGGACAGATATATGAGCGAATGTATCAGACCGCTTACCGACGGCAGTATGCGTATAACCACACACATCACGCCGAAGCACCATTATTATGCGGAGCTGGCAGTTACCGCCGAAAACATTTTCTCCTGTGCAAAGGGCGATACTCCTCAGCTGGATATGCTTATGCGAAGCGAGCTGATAAAGCTTTTCTGGCTGCTGGAAACGGAAGCGGAGCAAAGCACCTTTACGGGGAAATACGACAGCGTTATCCGCCCCGCTCTGGAATATATCACAGAGCATTTCAGCGAAAACATTACCGTGGCACAGCTTGCAGAGTCTGTCCATCTCAGCGAAAGCTATTTTATGAATCAATTTCGAAAACAGGTCGGATTAAGTGCGGTGGAATACATTTCCCATTTCAGGATAGATACAGCCTGTCGGGAGCTTATAGGAACGAAAAAGAGCATACTTGAAATTGCCTTTGACTGTGGATTTCGCAATATCTCCAATTTTAACAGGCAGTTTCGAAAAATAACAGGCTGCTCTCCCACCGAATACAGAAGCAAGGTCACGATGCTTTCGTAAAATCCGCGAAAAAACAGCCGTTATAGGTATTATCGGACGGTATAGTTTCTCAGTTCGTCTATCTCATATTTCTGTGGC
>JAKSQT010000106.1 GCA_024403995.1 Ruminococcus sp. | reverse complement strand
GATTGTAAGAGGATTAAGAGAACACACCGTCCGCCAGCTTCTTGCACAGGGTAAGATTAAGTATATCCGTACAGGACAGGGCAAGAGAGGTAAAATTCTCGTAAACAAGGATGATTTGCTTCGAGTATTTGAAGCCTGATGAATTCCTTTGAAATCGCTAAACAAGCTGAGCCAGCTTGACCGCATCATAAAGGAGTTGTATGTTCTATGACACAATTCGATATAGCAAAGGATAAACTCCCCATGAAAGATGCACTGGAAAGCTATGGCATCAGCGTAAACAGGAACGGAATGTGCCTTTGTCCGTTCCACAGCGAGAAAACTCCCAGCTGTAAGGTGTACTCCGACAGCCTGCATTGCTTCGGCTGTGGGGAACACCACGATATTATCAGTTTCACGAAAATGTATTTCAATCTTGACACTCAGCTTGATGCACTGAAAAAGCTGAATGATGATTTCAGTTTAGGATTATCACTCGATAAATCGTATAATCCGAATAAAACCGAAATATCGGAGTATGTGAAGCGAAAAACAGAAAAAGAACAGTATGCAGACTGGGAGAAATCAGCATGGAAAACACTCAGGGACAGATTCAGACTTATGCGTGAATTCAAGGAGAAATATGCTCCGAAAAATCCATATGATAATATTGATTCACGTTTCGTGACGGCTTGTCATTATCTGGAATATTCGGAGTATATCCTTGAAGAATACATGAATACGCCATTTGAAGAACGCAGGCAGTTTGAAGATGAAGTGGATTCAGCAAAGGAGTTTCTTAATAAGTGGCTGAATTACTGCCCTGAAATTAAGCCGATAACCAACGCAAAAAAGAAAGAGGAAGCAAGTATTGAACTGCTTCCGAAGTTTACAAAAAAGAGAGAAGAAGTGAGCGCTGACTCACTGCTGAAAAGGAGGCGGAGAGCCTCCGCTGGCAATATTGCGTGACCGTTCGCTTCACTCACTGAATATAGTGGGCTGAACTCTTTTCACGCACATAAAGAATAATTAAAGGAGAATTTATCACATGGAAAAAGAAATCAAAGACAACATTGAAACTGTTGAAGCTGAGATTGTGGAAGATACAGCCGAAGCTGAAACAACCGAGGAAAGCAAGGCTTCCGAGGATAAGCCGAAAAAGAAGAAGCGTGATCCGAATTTGCCAAAGTGGGTAACGAACAATTACAGGATTGACGAGCCTGAATTCTGCAAGTATTTATCGGATGAATACGGATTCGCCTGCATGAACGGGATTTTCTACAACTATGAAGGCACGATTGACGAAAAGGTGCTGAAAACCGTCATTTACAAGATTATCAGCCCGTACATCAAGAACAAGCTTTCCTCGGTGGTAAACTCAATTGTGGAATCCCTCAGACTTCATTGCTACAGAGAACCATGCAAACCCGAAACAGACCGAATTCACGTCAATAACGGCATTGTTATGGTTGACGGTGAGGAAGGTACTCCTCCGACTTTTATTCCCGAAATCGACTATTGCCGAAACCGTCTGAATATCGACTATAACCCTGAAATCTGGAACGGAGTATATTATCCGTCGCACTTTCTCAGCTTCCTGTATGACCTGCTTGAACCTGACGACGTACTCACTTTGCAGGAATATTTAGGCTACCTGATGATTGCAAGTACAAAAGGACAGGTTATGCTGTCGATTATCGGAACAGGCGGTGAAGGCAAGTCCAGAATCGGTGTGGTACTGCAGGAAATCTATAAAAACAACATGGTTACGGGCAACTATCAGCGTATCGAGACAGACAGATTTTTTCGCTATAACCTTATGAACAAGCTGTTCCTTATGGATGATGATATGCAGCTTACTGCTCTGAACTCAACAGGCATGATAAAAACGCTGATAACATCGGAAATCCCGATTGACATCGAATGCAAAGGACAGCAGTCACATCAGGAATATCTGTATTCCAGAATACTTACATTCGGCAATGGTACTCCGAAAGCCTTGTATGACCATTCCGTCGGATTTGCAAGAAGATTAATTATTCTCACCACAAAGCCGAAGCCTGAAAACAGAGTGGATGATCCGTTTATTGCCGAGAAATTCATAGCAGAAAAGGAATTTATTTTCTGCTGGAAGCTTGACGGTTTACGCAGACTTATCAAGAACAATTTCAAGTTCACCATGTCCGAGAAAACAAAGAAGAATCTGGAAGAAATGCTGAAAGAAAGCTGTAACATCGTGGAATTCCTCGAAGATAAGAGTTCTGTTGCATTCGAGCCTGATGCTAAGGTTTCAAGCTGTAAGCTTTACGATATGTACTGCAGCTGGTGTGACAAGAACGGACTTGAAGCTTTGAAGCGCAACACATTTATTAACTGGATTACCGAGAATTCAGCGAAGTATAACGTGGCTTATGATAAGAATATTCTTGAAGGAACTTCCTATGTCAGAGGATTCAAGGGTATCAGACTGAACGGCTTTATAAAATAATATAAATGCAAACAGCCAAAAATAGTGCCTAAACTGCCTAAATGCCTATTCTACGCAGTTTTACAGCATTCCAAAACGCCTAAAAAGCGCCTGAAGATATGCCTAACAAGATGAGCCAGCGTAACAACGCTTTGTTTGACCGCAGTTCACGCTGTAGTATTTCCGAAACGCAAGTCTGATTCCGCGTGTAAAGAGTACAGCGATAATATAATTAGTGAGCAATAGCGAACGGCTATGCGATATCGCCTGCGGAGGCTCTCCGCTTAGGCACTTTGTTAGGCAGTTTTTAGGCACTTTAAAAGTCGGATAAATCTCTGTTTTACGTTGTTTAGGCAGTTTAGGCGATTTAAAACGGGGTTTATCACTATATATTAATTACAGCATAATCCTGTTGACAAATTATCTCTTATGCGTTACAATAACACTTGCACAACAGGATATGCCGTAAAATTCATGATAACAGAAAGGAAAATTTTATGGCATCTATATCAAAACGTGGAAACAGTTTCCGCATCAAAGTATCCCTCGGATACGACAGCAGCTACAAGCAGATTGTGAAGTCAACCACTTACAATCCACCCGAAGGCATTTCGCCAAAAAAAGCTGAAAAGCTTGCAATTGCCTATGCAGTTGAATTTGAAAATCACTGCAAGGGATTCAGCCAGCTTAATGAAAACATGAAGTTCTCTGAGCTTGCCGACTGGTATTTTGAGAACTACGCTCCTATCGAGCTGAAAGAAAGCACCGCATACACTTATAAAGGACAGTACAGGAATCACATTGAGCCTGTTCTCGGAAACCTGAAAGTAAAGGAGATCACCACTCCGAAGCTTACTCAGATTATGCAGTCTTACAAGCTGAATCCTCAGACCGTCCGCAAGGTTTACGTTATTATTCAGAGCATCTTCCGCAGAGGACTTGAACAGGGATTTATCCGAGATAATCCTTGTCATAACGTGATTCTCCCGAAAGACCGAAAAAAGAAAAAGAAATGTTCCCTTGACGAGAACGAAATCAACAGATTTATGGATCTTCTCAACACTAAGGTCTGGGATGAAGATGTAAAGAGAATCATCAAGGTTCTGCTCTATACGGGTATGCGTTCAGGTGAATGTCTCGGACTTGCATGGGAAGATATCGACTTTGATGAAATGACAATCACCATCAATCATAATCTTACGGACATAGGCGGAAAGCATGAGCTTGGCAGTCCGAAAACCGAAAGCAGTCACCGAGTAATTGTGATGAGTGATATTCTGGCAGATATTCTCAGAGAACAGAAGGACTATATCGAACAGCTTTCCTCAGCTATCGGTGAAAGCTTCAAACATCCCGAAATGGTGTTCACTTCGGGTCTCGGAAACTATCGTGACCGAAATTCAGTTTATCAGTCCCTTAAACGATTTACCAAAGGAACGGAGTTCGAGGATTTAACCCTGCATCAGCTCAGGCACTGCAATGCAACTCTCTTGCTTAACAGTGGCGTAGACCTCAAGATTGTTTCAGAGCATCTTGGACACAGCGGAGTGGAGGTTACTGCAAATGTATATGCAGATGTTCTTAAAAGCAGCAAAGCTAAGACTGCTGACATTATCGCCCTTAAACTCGGTGATTCCAAGGCAAAATAAAAATCCGTCCCGTATTTCTACGGAACGGACTATTATCTCTGAATAAAGACCAGACAAAGACCAAATAAATGGTATTTGTTCTGAAAACACCGATAATACGTTGATTTTCGGGG
>JAKSQT010000105.1 GCA_024403995.1 Ruminococcus sp. | reverse complement strand
CCGATACATTCTCCCAGTTCGTCAAGACATAATGTAACTTGTCCACCGCCATACTTTTGTGACCTATCCTTGCGGTACTTGTCGATTGCGAGATTACGGGTGATCTTACCTAAGAATATCGCTAATCGGCTCGGCTTTTCAGGGGGCATAGTATTCCAAGCACGAAGCCAAGTATCATTAACACATTCCTCTGTATCCTCTGCTGAGTGCAAAATGTTGTTCGCAATGGTACTGCAATAACCGCCGTATATCGTCTGGCTCTCTTTTATTGCAGATTCGTTTCTCTGCCAGTAAAGCTCTATGATATGAAGATCTTCCATAGCGCACCTCCTCGATGCCCCTTCACCCTTATAGACGAAAACCATATTGCTTAGGTAACGGTCATTTTGAAAATATTTCTATGATTATTATATCATAGAAATAAAGAAGTTGCAATTCTCAAGTAAATTATAATTCAATTCAGGATGAAAAAGTGCCATTCTCCTACATCATGGAGAGTGGCACTCTATAAATGTATATCGAATTTGGAACAGCTTGCTGTTGGGGTTACTTAATGGCTATTTGACATTTGATAAGAGCGAAACAAAATGGGCGGCTGAATACAAGGAGCTTTCTGAACTTCTGACTCCTGCGGAATACAAACAGGCACGTTCAACTGTCGGAGATGCTTTCTTTACAAGTCCGACGATTATCGAAGGTATTTATGAAGCTCTCGGCAATTACGGCTTTGAGGGCGGTAACGTACTTGAGCCGTCAATGGGTGTCGGCAATTTCTTCGGCTGTATGCCGCCTGAAATGCAGGAAAAATCCAATCTATACGGCGTAGAGATTGACAGTATTTCAGGCAGAATTGCTCAGAAGCTTTATCCTGATGCAGATATTGCAATTCAGGGCTTTGAGAAAAACAGCTTTCAGAATGGGTGCTTTGATGCAGCAGTCGGCAATGTTCCGTTCGGTGACCTTGCATTCAAAGATGATAAGCATAGAACGTCAAAACTGCACGATTATTTCTTCGCTGAAGCTCTTGACAAAGTAAGTGTGAACTATGGGTAGTATTTATTATCTTCAATCCAACAAAATAGCTTTTGAGTATCAATCGGTCATTTTTTGATTGCCCCTGCTTGTTCAGCGAGGGCATTATTTTTGTTTTTCAGTGGCTTGTCGATCAGCTTGTAATAGATGTGAATATCACGAGGGATAGCTTTCTTTCTCGGATTTTCATCTATCGTTATATACTCGATCAGATCAAGTACCATCTGTCTTGTAAGCTCCTCCGCGCCAGCATAGCTTTTCAAACGACGGATATATTCGTCCACATCAGCTTCGTCCTGTTTTGCCATATCAGTGTGCTTCTGCATTTCATCGCTCTCAGCCTGTAAAGACTTCTTTTCGGTCTGATACTTATCGAGCAATGAGAACGCCATATCTTCGGGCATCTTACCTGTAACCTTGTCCTCATACACACTTGCAATCAGCCTGTCAAGCTCTGCGATACGCTTGTTGATGTCACGGAGCTTTTTCTTGTCACCGCTGTGCTGTTCTGCATAAAGCCCTTGCTTTCTTGCAAGATACTTTTCTCTCGCCTTATCATCGTTCATCACAAAGTCGATTTGGCGCTTGATGTCAGCAAGAACAATATCTTGAAGTGCGTGTGCAGTTATGAAATGTGAAGAGCAGTATTTCTTGCCAAATCTCGCATACTGTCCACAGGAATAACCCGTAACTGTGCTTTTACGCTTGGCGGATCCAGCCTGCTTAAACTTTGAACCGCAGTCCGCACAATAACACAGACCTGTCAGCGGAAGTGTAATGCCTTGCTTTGTCATCTTACCCATACTTACGGACGCTTCGATCTCACGCACTTTATCCCACAATTCTCTGCTGATGATAGGCTCGTGATTGTTTTCAACGATCACCCATTCATCTTCTTCCTTGCGGATAACTTTGTGATTTTTGTAGCTAACCGTAGTCGTGCGAAGCTGGGCAAGGTTGCCGATATAAATTTTATTACGAAGTAAACGCTTTATCGTTTCCACGCTCCACAGGTGAAGACTGTAATGTGGTGTTTCTTTGTTCAGCAAGCTATATCTGTAATCATCGGGAGTGAGGACACCCTCATCATTCAGCACTTGAGCGATACGCTTCATGTTGTAGCCTGCCGCCCTCATTTCAAAGATACGGCGTACAACAGCAGCGGCAACGGGATCAATCACAGGTGTACGCTTTTCATCATCACCCTTGAAATATCCGTAGGACGCAAATGTTGTCCTGTACTTGCCCGACTTTGCTCCCGACTCAACAACCGCCCTGATCTTCTTGGACGTGTTGGCGCTGTGCCACTCATTAAAGACATTCATTATCGGCATCATGTCCATTCCCGAACTTGCGGAATTTGCAGTGTCTACGTTGTCCGTGAGGGCGATGAAGCGAATGTTATACATTGGAAAAATATAATCCGTATACTGACCTACTTGGATATAATTTCGACCAAATCTGCTTAAATCCTTGCAGAGTATCAGATTAATTCTTCCCGTTTTGGCATCGTCAAGTAAACGCTGGACACCCGGTCGTTCAAACGTAGTTCCGCTAATTCCGTCGTCCACATACTCGTCATAGAGCGTCCAGCCCTGCTGTGTAACGTACTCCATGAGTATCTTTCTCTGGTTTTCTATCGAAAGGGATTCGCCGCTTCTTTCATCATCTTTTGAAAGACGCATATACATCCCAACTTTGTATTCGGTCTGCTTTGGTAACATCAATAACTCCTTTCCTCCAAAAGCGACCTTATTCCATAAGACTATTATAGCGCACCTTATGGAATAAGGCAATAGGTTTTTGGGAAAAATTTTACGCTGTAACAGCCTTCGGAACAAGACCGAGCATTTCGCTCATCGCCTTATTCTCCGCATACTGATACATCACATCATTGATGTCACGATCACCAATAAAGTGACTATGCACAATGTATGTGCGTCCGTCCACCTCATAAGTGTTGACCTGAACGGGACAGTCCTTATACTGCTCGTTCATCTCCTGCATTGTTCTGTTTTTCATAGCTTGTTACTCCTTTAGCTTCTCTATCTCTATGCTTTTAGAGCGAGGGGATCGCTTTCTCTATCTGCCCCTCTTTTGGTTTGTGTGTGATATAGCCGTGCGGAACGGCAGAGCCGTCCCTTTCACAGCTATCATTTTGTTGTCGGAAATATGTTAATTCCTGTATGGATTTTCATTCTCCGAAAAACTCATTTGCTTTTCAACATTGCTGTCATCAGCAAGACCGCTTATTTCATCATAAGTCATACCGTTTGAGGTAAACTTCTGAATCAGATCATGCTCAGCGGTCACGGCATCAAGCAAAGCCTGTCCGTCCAAGCCGTAAATCTCTGAGAGCTGATTGTAGGTATAGAGCTTACTTTCTTCAATGATCTTTCGCTTACGTTTCAGAGCCGCCTGAATAGACTTTTCAAGTTTATCGACCTTCGCCATATTCTCAGACAGTACACCGACATCAGCAGTTATTTCGTTATTCATTTGCATCACCTCACTTTGTTTGGAGTTGCAGGATATGATTTTACCCTACAATAATATTATAGCGCACTCAGATATCAAAAGTCTATTCGCAGGGCGCATGAACTTTGTGTGCCGTTAGACTTTTCGAGTTCGTCAAATTGTTATGGGGAATTTGAAAATTCAGACCGAGCAGAATTATTCTTTGTCTTGTTTTTCTCTCAGCATTTCAAACAATTCTGAGTGACAGAATTCATTCAAATGGGAGAATTATTGTTACAGAGTAAATTAATTTGTTAAAATCCCGCCCGTTTTTTGATTTTTGTTACTTGTATATATGGAGGGTGTTTTATTCAAGTGTTGCATCATTCATTCGCATTCTGTATAGAAATCCACTGTTGAAATTATGCACAAGAGAGAAGTAACGTGAACAAAGTGTTAATATTTCGGAAAATCGTTCCCGAAAATCCAAATTTTTCGGTAGTAAGATAGAGGGGTATTTTCATAATACTGCCGCCCAGACAGCGCAATAACTGCGCCGTATCAGTTTAGAATATCAATGATGATATAAAAAATACTCACGCAGGAGCGTGAGCAAAAGAATACCGCCGAACAAAACGGCGGTGAGAACTGTCGCCTTCGCTCCCAGAATTCGCTGACGGTGCAGCGACCGCCTGAGCAGAACGAAAGACTCAGGCGAGATAGATACGCAGGAGCGCAACAAAAATAGCAAGCAATGTATTTTGCGCCGCACACGGACGAAAATACATAA
>JAKSQT010000104.1 GCA_024403995.1 Ruminococcus sp. | reverse complement strand
AGAAAGAGAGAGGTTTATTACTATGAATACAACAGAAAAGAAAGCAATCGTAGACAACATTCTGGAGCTGCTGATCCAGCTCACCGAGGACGGAGAGAACTCCGCTCCTCAGACCACTAAAGCACCGACCACCGACAAGGTGGAAATGCTGACAATCAAGGAGAGTGCCGCTCTCATCAGCGGACTTTCCGAACACACTGTTCGTCAGCTTGTGGCTCAGAACAAAATCAAATATATTCGTACAGGCGAGGGTATCCGTGGAAAAATTCTTGTGAATAAGGCTGACTTCTATCCTTGAAGAAAGAAGCGGTCTTGATGTCCGTGAAGCTGTTACTCGCAGCATTCACTACCTCAACGGTTATGAGAGCTATTTTTATAAAAATGAGATTGAATATCTGCTTGAAGCTTTTGGTGTTGAAGAAGAACCTCCATTCTGATTCAGAAAATCAAACATGGACATTTTTGTCCGAGTTCAGATGCCCATATAGGCGCAGACAGCAGTTCAATTTTGAGCAGTAAATCATGCTTGAATTTTTTATTTTTGCAAAGCTGATTTTGAAAAATTGTAGTGCAGATTGTTGTATAATTGCGCCCACATTTTTGGTTTATAAAAGCCCCGCAGGGCGACATAGTTCTTCTGATAGTCTGTCAGGGCTGTCGGAAGTACTATGGAGTTACAAACAGCGCATGCTATGGAGATGATGCCAGTCATTAACTTGTTTAACGAATGGCACGCTTCTTCTACCAGCAAAAAGATCAAGGCGGTCATTGAAGCAAATGCAAGAGAAGGCAGATATAAAAGCTCCTATGCTGCTTACGGATATACGAAAGCTGACGATGAAACACACACACCAATCATTGATCCCGAAGCTGCCGAGGTGATACGACGCATCTTCAAACTCCGTTCGCAGGGGGTGACACCACGTCATATTGCAGACCAGCTCAATGCTGATAGTATCCCTATTCCGTCTGATTATTTTTATCAGAAGCAGGGCAAAGTCAATCCGAAGTTTACTCGGCATTTATGGTGTCAGACAACGATACGAACCATTCTGAATAATCCAATCTATCTTGGAAACATGGCGATGAACCGAACCACAACGATTTCCTATAAAAACCACAAAACCGTGAAGAAAGAGCAGTCGGATTGGATCGTTACTGAGAACAATCACGAGCCTATCATCTCTCAGGAACTTTGGGACAGAGTACGAGAAGTTGAACAATCCGTCAGCAGAGGAAAGCGCTCAAAGGACGGTACGCTGAAACCTCTCAGCGGATTGCTGTACTGCTGTGACTGTGGTTTCAAAATGAAGTCAGCAGGACAGAACAGGAAGAACAGACAAAGCGAAAGATACCGCAAGATATTCTTTAACTGCGATTCTTATGCTTCATTCGGGAAATGTGCCTGCACAAGTCATTACATTACACAGAAAGAGATTGAAGCGATTGTGCTTGCAGATATCCGCTCTATGGCAAGCTTTGTGATAGCTGATGAAGATACTGCGAGAACAGCTTTTCTTTTCAAAAAGGAACAGCAGACCTCACGGCAGTCCAAAGCCGATGTAAAAAGGCTGAACGATAGCAGCCATCGCCTTGCGGAGCTTGACAGCTTGATGCAGTCGGTGTATGAAGATAAGGTCATGGGGAAAATTCCTGAGCATCTCTGCGTGAATTTCTTGCAGAAGTATGAGGCAGAACAACAGGAGCTTAGAATGATCGTTGATGAACTGGAAGAAAGGCTCTCAGCGGAGAAGCAGGACATGGAAGATGTAGAGGAATTTATCCGCAGGCTGAAAAAGTACATTGATATTCAGGAACTTACCCGTGAACTGTGCTTGGAGCTCATTGAGTATGTGACCGTGGATGAGTACTCCGCTGATAGACCGAGGGTGATTAACATCTACTACAAGTTCCTTGATAAGCCGTTGAAAGATAAGAAATCGCTGTATAGCGATGAAAACTCATGATTAAAAACTGTACGTTGGGGTGTTACTATTTGAGCATATCACAATTGACAGGATCAGTTCACTCTCCATACTTCCCGTATCGATATTTTCCTTCTCAAAATAAATCGGAATGTTGTAGGAAAGCAATTCTCTCACAAGTTCAAGGCAGTCTGTGGTATTGCGGGAGAAACGGCTGATTGATTTTGTCAACACATAGTCAATGCTTCCTGTGCGACAAGCATACAGAAGTGCCTGTAAACCGTCACGGGAGTCTGCTTTTGTTCCGCTGATACCCAAATCGTAGAATACTCCGGCAAACTCCCAGTCGGAATGCCGTTTGATCCATGTCTCATAATGTGTTTTCTGAGCTTCAAGGCTCTCCTTCTGGTCATCGTTCTCAGTACTGACACGGCAGTATGCAGCCACACGAAGTTTCTTTTTTACGACGGGTTCCTGTGCTTCAATTTTACGGATAATCATGGCATCACCTCCTTTGTCAGTACACCATATTAACTCTGAGTGCGTGATTTTTCAAGCGTTTTCGGTAATAAGTCTGCAAGCGACGGAGAGAAAGATGCTCGGTTTAACTCCGTTAATTTGTCGCATTCGCCAGCTGTGATTAAATCGTTTTCAAAAAGCAGTCTTGTTAATATCTGCGCTCTGTAATAATTGATCTCATCAATGATTTTCTGCTGTTCCATACTGCACCTCCTGTGTTCGGTTATCATGGATATGTAAAATGCGCAGTTTTGTGGGCATGGCGCATTGACTTTTTCCGGGATAGGATGTATAATGAAAACATACACGGGCGGCTATGGTTTGCCTTTCAAAACAGAATTTAGAGGTGGGAGTAATGGATGGCTATTTTGCTTGTGTGTTAACAGAGGAACAATTGAAAAAGCAAGTCAAAACACATAAACACATCAGCAGGACACTTGAGAATCTTTCGGAGCTTGATACAGATGAATATATAGAACTGCTTTCGTTTTTTCTTTACGAAAGCACTGCAGGATATATGCCGTGGAGATATGTCGGGATAGACTATACTATGCTGATGTATGAACTTGACCCGAAGCGCTTCCTCGAAAATTTCACTATGGCATTCAGGAAAGCATATAAAGACGTAAACAGTACCTATTATTATGATGATTTTTACGATCTTGAAGGATGGCTAAGGATTCTTGATATCGATGTCTATCGACAGTTTATGCAGATAAGCTCTGAATCAAAATATGAAGATGTCAGAACTGATGCACTTAAATGGTTTAATGCACCTCCGCAGATTGACACGAACAGCGAATACTATAAATATCACATAGCAGAGTATGCTGAATTCAAAAAGAAAATAGATATGTATAATGAAACCGAACACGGGGCGAGCTAATCACCCCTACAAATCGGAATTTATAGGGGTGAATTATATGTTGGAATTTGGAACTGAAAATACTGAAATCAATCAATACAGTAATCTTGCGCCTTTTGTAATCTCAATAGAAGATAATCCTGACAATCAATTATGTGTTGTCATAGCATTACCCAAACCTATAAACAGTAAACCGAATTACGCTGATATAAGAAGCAACGATATACTTTCAAATGCTGTTCAAGTGGTAGCTAATGAAAAACAAATATATGAGATAAGATTTGAAACATATATTATCTACCAATGCAGAAATGAAAGCTATACAAGTTATGACCCTGATGAAGTAATAATCGGAAAATATCTTGTCGTCTATAAAAAATCACCGCTTTTAGAGTATTATGACAAAGTAACTATTGACATAGACTATGACAATGAAAAACGAAACAGAAGGCATTATGGTATTATTTCTGAAAACCATATTATAGATGTTATTTCTAATACTCCGCCAATAATAACAAAGCTAAATTCTGATTTACCACGCTATGTACCTGGCAGAGATACTCCACTGCCCAATTGTTTTATTCTTTCTTGAGCATACCCTTGTAGGTGTCGTTGCTGATTTTGATGGTAGCGGTCACAGTGGAATCAGGCTCATCGGGTGCAGGTGTGGGAGTCGAATCTGCCTTACCCCAGCCGTTCAGCCCCTTGCTCTTGATAGTAGTCGGGAAATCCTTATAGTAGATATCCAAATCCACATTGCCGTTGATTCCTGCAACCTTGCCCTTTTTACTGTGCTGCCAGATGCCGTAAGCACCGCTGTAATTGGTCTGATCGACCCAGTGCGCCAGCCAGATCGTATACCGGGACTTGATATCATCGGCGGTATGCGTGGTCAAAGAGGATGCAGAGTCGTACAGACCGACAAAACAGCCTGCACCCTCAACCTTTTTAAGGAAGGCTCGCATGATCGCGGAGACCTGTTCCTTTCCGAGGTCAAACTGTTTCTTTTCCTCAAAGTCAAAGTACACAGGCATCTCGAACTGCTTCCCCTTGATGAACGAGAGGAACACATCTGCTTCCAGTTCTGCTTCCTCCGGGGTCATAGCATAGCTGTACCAGTAAGCGCCAATCGGCAAACCGACTGCTTTGGCTCCTGCATAATTGTCCTCAAATTTCGTATCCTTCTGACTTGCAAATCTGCCGTAGCCTGCACGCAGAATCGCAAAATCAATCCCTGTATCCTTGACTTTCTGCCAGTC
>JAKSQT010000103.1 GCA_024403995.1 Ruminococcus sp. | reverse complement strand
TTTCAAAAGGGTTTCCCTCAATAATAAGTACAAAGTTTCTATAAGAGCACCGCCGGTTATAAGACAGTCGTTATATATTATACAACGTAGTACTGTCCGTCTATTTCATAGATAAAGAGCGGCATTTCATAGCCCATTGTATTGCTGAAAAGCTTTGAGCTGCTCTCGGCATTCTTGAACACGATTTCAAGATAGACCTGTTTTCTGCTTGTTACCTTGCTGAGGATATCATCGCCTGCACACTTTTTGAGTGTTTCGTCAACGCCCAGAAAATCGTCATTATCCGTGTCAGGCTGTGCTGTACGGCATTTGTCAACAATGATATAGTCCAGTATGAAGTTTTCACCGAGTTTTTCTTCAAGGCTTTCGTGATTCTTTGTAAGATATTCCTTTGCATCGGAATATCCGCCCTGCTCGCATGAATAATCAAGGAACGGCTTATAGAACGTCTTTTCAAGAAGTTCAGCATCGGCAGTCTGGAGCGCATACACATAGTCTGAAATAACATATGCTTCAGGATATATCATTTCATCGGGTGTATAGAAATAGCGCTTGTCAAGCTCTATGTCTATCTTTATCTTCTCATCATTAGCTGATTTGAAGGATACCATTGTAGCACCATACGGCAAATCTGACGAATTTACTGATACATCATCAGGAATGTCGCCGTCCACGACTTTTGCGCCGCTCGTGCTGCTTTCCTCTTTGTTTTTTTCACTGCATGAAACTGCGGCTGAAAGCATTGAAACAGCCAGAACTGCCGCAGAAATCCTTCTCATTATCATGCTCATAGTCAAACCCTCTCTCATATAAGTGCAATATTAACCGAAAATATAATATCTGCCGTCTTTTTCAACGAAGACTATCTCATATCCGCTGACGATAAGATCTTCGTGATCTTCGTCCTTGCCTTTTGCCATAACATAGAATGTAGCATCATAGATATTGTCACAGTTTTTCTTTATGTCATCATAAAAACTGCCGTCCTCAATTTCAAAAAGGCTTTCAAGATTGCCGAAGTAAGTTTCAAGATTGTCAACGCCCTCCTGATACTCCATGGCAGGCTCTACTTTGATACGTGTTATCTTGAAACTGCCGTTCATAAGGCTGGCAAGATTTGCACACTGCTTAGAAAACGATGTTTTCATGTCATAATTATAATTTGTCTGTAAGAAGTTTGTCATCCTGTCGAAATAGTCAGGATAGGTACATCTTGTATACAGCGAATAATCGGCATTTTCAATTGCAAGGAAATACTGTTCAAGAGTGAGCATAAGCTCTTTCGGGAACTGGTCTTCCTCAAAATAAAGCTTAACGCCGTTTTCTGTTTCACGGTAGTCACCGAGGTCGCCGTCCTGATCTTCGGCAGACGGAGAAACAATATCGCCGAGCATTGCAAAAGAAAGCGGCTCGTCCGATCTTTCGTCATCTGTCAGCTCTGCAAGCACTCTTTCTGCACAGGCATCCGAGTCATATGTATCATCGTTGCCCTGTTCAAAAGACGAATGCATACCGTGCTCAGGTGCAGCTTCACTGCTTTCAGAAGATGAACTGCCGGTGTTTATATCAGGGGATTTTTCTTTTTGGCTGCCGCATGAAACAAGCATCTGGCAGCTCATCACTGCGGTCAGCAGCAGTGATGCAATTCTTATCTTATTCATAGGCTTATGTCCTTCCGTTTAACCGAGCTTACCCATTTCGGATACCCATGCTTCTGCGGCTGAACCTGACGGCGCATATACAAGGAGATTTTCAAGCGGCTCAATGCCCCAGTTCTCATATGCAAGGTCAGGATTTGCTATTGTAAGCGATGTCATGCCTGTACAGCCTGTGAAAGCCTCCTCATAAACTCTTGTTACAGTTTCGGGGATAGTCATTTCAGTAAGTGCAGTACAGTCTACAAATGCACCACGCTGTATTTCACGAAGCGCAAGCGGCATATTTATCTGAGAAAGCGAAGGACAGCACATGAATGCGCCCTCACCGATTATTTCGACAGTTTCAGGGAGCGCAACCGATATAAGATTATTATCAGCCTCAAAGCAATAGAAACCTATCTCACCAACAGGAACGCCCTCGACCTCGGCAGGTATCTCAACATATTCCTCGTCGCCCTTATACTTTGTGATTATGACCTTACCGTCGTAAATCTCATAGTCAAACTTTTCAGCCGACTCAATATTGCGTTCTCTCATAGTTTCAACAGGAACACAAGTTTCAGGTTCTGTCGCAGGCTCAGTTATTTCAGTAACAGCCTGTGTGCTTTCAGGTGCAGTATTCTTGCTTTCTTCTGCTGTATCGCCGCTGCATCCGACTGAACAAACGGCAAATGTGATAAGCAGTGCGGTTAACAATTCTTTCTTCATAATATATCTCCTAAACCTGCAAATCGCATGGTAGTTTTGTGTTGAACAGATGATATGACAAATCAGATGTACATCTGCCATAATGTCTGTATGTATCCTGCCGCTTTTTATTGAGGGAAACCCTTTTGAAAAAGGGTTGTCCCCGATAAAAGTAGCAAGTACCATACAGACAGCACGGCTGAATGCACATCTGATTTTATATTACTGATTTTTAGCGGCGTTGCCTCTGATCTTAGCTCTCTGTGTATTGCTGAGGATTCTCTTTCTGATACGGAGAGATTCAGGAGTAACTTCAAGAAGCTCGTCATCGGCAAGGAATTCAAGGCAGTCCTCAAGGCTGAGGATTCTGTGCGGAACAAGACGTAGAGCGTCATCACTACCGCTTGCACGGGTATTTGTGAGGTGCTTTCTCTTGCAGACGTTTACAACGAGGTCTTCAACCTTTGGAGAAGCGCCTACTATCATGCCCTCATAAACCTGAGTACCGGCAGGAATAAAGAGCTGACCTCTTTCCTGAGCGTTGAACAGACCGTATGTAACGGCTTCACCTGTCTCGAATGAAACGAGTGAACCTGTGTTTCTTCGTTCGATATCGCCCTTATATGGCTGGTAGCTGTCAAAAACGTGGCTCATGATGCCCTCGCCCTTGGTATCTGTGAGAAATTCGCTCTTATAGCCGAAAAGTCCTCTTGCAGGAACGAGAAATTCAATTCTTGTACGGCTGCCCTGCGGGTGCATATCCACCATATCGCCCTTACGGCTGCCAATCTTCTCCATAACAGAACCTACGCAGTCGCCCGGTACATCTATAACGAGTCTCTCGATAGGTTCAAGCTTTCTGCCGTCCTCGTCGGTTTTGAAAAGAACTCTTGGAGTTGAAACTGAAAGCTCATAGCCCTCACGGCGCATATTTTCGATAAGTATTGAAAGATGCATCTCGCCACGGCCTGCAACACGGAAAGCATCGGTAGAATCAGTCTCCTCAACACGGAGAGAAACGTCCTTGAGCAGTTCCTTGAAAAGTCTTTCACGGAGCTGACGTGATGTAACGAATTTACCTTCCTTGCCTGCAAACGGGCTGTCGTTTACTGCGAATGTCATTTCAACAGTAGGCTCGCTTATCTTTACGAACGGGAGCGGATCAGGAGCATCTGTAGCGCAGATAGTATCGCCGATAGTGATATTCTCGATACCTGATATCCACACGATATCGCCGACCTTTGCACTTTCAACAGGCACACGGTTGAGTCCCTGAATCTGGAGAAGTGAAACGATCTTTGAATTATAGTTTTTCTTTGAACCTGTGTAATCGCAGACAGTAACCTGCTGATTTACCTTGATATCGCCTCTTACGATACGTCCGATACCGATACGTCCAACGTATTCGTTATAGTCGATAGAAGAAATGAGCATCTGGAGAGGGCCTTCCTCGTCGCCCTTCGGAGGTTCGATATAATTGATGATAGTATCGAAAAGCGGCTTGAGGTCTGTACCTGTCTCATACTGGCTGAGAGATGCAGTACCGCTTCTGCCTGAACAGAAAAGGAGCGGACTTTCAAGCTGTTCCTCGCTTGCATCAAGGTCAAGGAGAAGTTCAAGAACTTCGTCGCCTATCTCGTCGAGACGAGCGTCAGGCTTGTCTATCTTGTTTACAACAATGATTATCTTGTGTCCCATTTCGAGAGCTTTTGAGAGTACGAAACGAGTCTGCGGCATAGGGCCTTCTGCTGCGTCAACAAGGAGAAGAACGCCGTCAACCATTTCGAGTACACGCTCGACCTCGCCGCCGAAATCAGCATGGCCTGGGGTGTCAATGATGTTAATCTTTGTGCCGTTATACATAACGGAAGTATTCTTTGCAAGGATAGTGATGCCTCTTTCACGCTCGATGTCGTTTGAGTCCATAACTCTCTCGGCAACAGCCTGATTTTCACGGAATACGCCGCCCTGTTTGAGCATTTCGTCAACGAGGGTGGTTTTGCCATGGTCAACGTGGGCAATGATGGCGATGTTTCTTAAATCTTCTCTTATCATATTTTCTTTCCTCCAAAAAATATCTTTTGGCAGACTATTCTGCCATATTTTTACGGTGCAGAGATAATTGTTTTACAAAAGATACTTTGCCGATTCCTTTTTATAATCGATTTCACATTTTTTGCAAACAAATCCATGCTTTTTCCGTGTAAATCCTCTTTTTTTCAGGGCATAAAAAAATCCTTGCAGGGAAATGCAAGGCTTGTAACGGTCATAAAAAAACTCCGAATGCTCGGAGTTTTTATCTGGTGGGAGAGGATGGATTCGGACCATCGAAGCATGAAAGCAACAGATTTACAGTCTGCCCCCTTTGGCCACTCGGGAACTCTCCCATTCAGATTTTCAAGAAAAAATCTATCGGGATTGACCGATAGAAAATGGAGCTGGTGGACGGACTCGAACCCCCGACCTGCTGATTACAAATCAGCT
>JAKSQT010000102.1 GCA_024403995.1 Ruminococcus sp. | reverse complement strand
CAAGTTTATGACGTACAAAGTCGTCAGACGTGCTTTGTGCGGTGTTGCCTTATATCTACTTTCCGTGGATTGACACCTGCGTGAAATAATATTATAATATTATATGGACACCTCTAAAAACCCCTTCTGAGAAAAAACAACTATGCACAGCATCTGCTGTGTCAAGCCCTCTTGTAGTGCGAAAGCACGCCTGCGAGGTCTTTCCTTGCATCTGCTGCACATATCTGTTTTTTCTTGTTCAAAACGGTTTTTTAGAGATGCCAATATGAAAGTGAGGGAGAACTATGGAAAATACAACAGGCAGTCTTATCCGCAAACTGCGGCTTGAAGCAAAACTTACACAGAAACAGCTCGCCGGTATGCTTATGGTAAGCGACAAGGCTGTATCAAAATGGGAGAACGACAAGGGAATCCCCGATATCGTCATCCTTTCACGGCTTTCCGATGTTCTGCATACCGATATGCAGATGCTCCTGAACGGCAAAATGAATGAAAATGAAAGCGAGAACGGCAATATGAAAAAAATGAATTTCTATGTCTGCCCCGACTGCGGAAATATTATCACATCCACATCAGAGGCAGGTGTTATGTGCTGCGGAAAAAAGCTTGCACCACTTGAAATGAAAAAAGCAGCCGATGATGAAAAGCTCACTGCCGAATATGAAAGCGGCGAATGGTATATCACCACAGACCATCCTATGACAAAGGAGCATTATATCTCCTTTGTGGCTTATCTTAACGACTGCACATCAGCCATATACAAGCAGTATCCCGAATGGCAGATAAACCTCCACCTCCCATTCCCCCAGACAGGCAGACTTGTCTGGTACTGCACAAAATGCGGCTTGTTCTATCAGGATATACGCAGAAAATAAAAGTGCCGCCGTTAATGAAGAAAATCAGAACTTTTTGTAACACTTCTGCTTTTCAGTTGTCTGTTATTATGAAAGGAGGTACGAATATGGATAAAATGATGGACGAAATATATCAGCTTTACGCAAAAGACGTTTACAGATATATTTTCTCACTCTGCCGCAATCATGCCTTAGCCGAAGATATTCTTCAGGATACCATGCTTAATGCTGTTATTTCTATTGACAAATTCAAGGGTGAATGTACTGTGAAAACCTATCTTTGCAAAATCGCACGCAATCTGTACCTTAATCATGCAAAACGGGCTGAACAGAAGAATATCCCCCTTGACGAAACAGAACCGACTGACTCAGGTCTCTGTATCGAACAGCTTCTTGCTGACAAAAATCAGGTACTTTCTATTCATGCTGTTCTGCATACACTTGATGAACCATATAAGGAGGTTTTTTCACTTCGTGTATTCGCAGATCTGAAATTCAATGAAATAGGCAAAATATTCGGCAAAAACGAAAACTGGGCAAGAGTAACATTTTTCAGATCAAAAGAAAGAATCATCGCTCAGTTGAAAAAGGAGGATAACTATGAATAATTTATCATGCGGAATTGTAAGAGATCTGCTTCCGCTTTACTGCGACGGTCTCTGCTCAGAGGAAAACAGCGAACTGATACGCTCTCATCTTGACTCATGCGCTGAATGCAGACGGCTTGCAGAGAGTCCAAAAATCGCCGAAAACACGGAAAATATTCCTGATAAAGCAACTGCCATGCTAAAACTGAACCGCACAATTAAAAAGACCCTTCGTTCACGTCTTATTGCATGGATAATACTTTTTGCGCTGCTTATACCTGCCGCACTGCTTGGCGCAAACAATTACATCAGAATTGAGGGACTTCCAAGCTTTGACACTATCATCGCAAATCACGATGCTAAAAAAATCGCAGAAATGATAACCGAAAAGAACTTTGAAACGCTTGTAAGCCGCATTGATACATCAAGTTCATCAAACGGCACAGACAAGGAATTTCACGAATATCTCAATGCAGCTTCAGACAGCGAACACTCCGCAAAGGCTGATGACATAAAATTTATCTCACAGACTTATGATGCGCTTATCGGCGATGCAAAAGCTGAAAAAATCAGCGTAAGATCGGGATATTCCAATGATATGTATGAAACTCCGTCCGCATCTCCTCAAATACTGTCAACTATATCTATCAGCTATTCCAATGACATTCAGCTTGAATTTTCTCTTATTAAAAATTACGGCTGGTATACTCTGTCATGCGATTCCTATGATGATACCTATGACTCAACTAAGCTGAACGATTTTGCAGACAGCGTGAACTTCATGTACAAACATGAAAAATTCAGTTCATCACAGCTTACAAATGAATTTACGTACACAGAACCCATGAATGATGCTTCAATTGCTCCACGAGATGAAATGACAGCTTATTTCTTCCGTCCCGAATATCGTGATGCGGCTGTGAAAATGCTGAATGAATGCGCTGAAAACGGCTATTCTATTCCACGCTGCTATTTTTCCTGCAACAGATATGATACCGAAAAAAATACCCTTTATTACGATGCAGTTTTCATCGTTCAGGATAAAAAAGGCTCGGCAGTTATAGAAACACGTTTTGACCACAACTTTATGGGACTTGAACCAACAGGTATTTCCCGTATCTATAATGACGGCTGCTCTGATGAGCTTATCGGAACATTTTCTGATTTTCTCGGTAAATAGCCAAAAATAACAGCACCGCACAAAGTCATCATACGTACTTTGTGCGGTGCTTTCATTATTTTTCGTCTGACACGAGCCATTCACGCAGACCTTTCAGCAAAAGTGTGATGTATCGCATACACGGCTCGGCTATTATTGAGAAATTGATGCAAAGAAGTATACAGCGGTTTGACATTGACGAAATATCGAAGAAATCGCTGACAAACAGCATACAGAATATCAGTCCGACCGCACAGCCTACCCATATCCACATTTTGTATACGTCCATAGGCTTGCTGATCTGGAATACTATCATCAGACCGACAATACTCAGCAGAATCGTTGAGGCTGTGGCGATATCAGACATCTCCACGCTGAAAATGCTGCCGAAATACAGCATCGCCGCAACAACTATCGTATCGGTTATACCTGCCGGCAGAGCTTTCAGGAAGATGTTCGCCATGAACTTGCCCTTGATAAGCTCTTTGTTTGGCATCTGCGAGAGGAAAAAAGCCGGAATGCCGATGGTAAACATACTGATAAGGCTTATCTGCGACGGTTTCAGCGGATATGCTATGCCGAAGCCTATCGACAGCACCGAAAGTATCAGCGAAAAAATATTCTTAACAAGGAACAGACTTCCCGATCTTTCAAGGTTATTTACGACTTTTCGTCCCTCTGCCACGACTTCAGGCATCTTTGAAAAATCAGATTCAAGCAGTACGAGCTGTGAAGCCTGTGCCGCCGCATCGCTACCTGATGCCATTGCGACCGAGCAGTCAGCATCTTTCAGGGCAAGTACATCATTTACGCCGTCACCTGTCATAGCAACGGTCTTGCCTGCCTTTTTCAGTGCCTTGACAAATGTGCGCTTCTGGTCAGGCGTTACACGTCCGAATACTGAATATCGCATAACAGCGTCATTTATGGAGCTTTCCGTTTTAAGTGTCGAGGCATCTATATAGTTCTCGGCATTTCTGATTCCTGCCTGTTTTGCAACTTCCGATACAGTAACAGGATTGTCGCCTGAAATGACCTTGATATCCACGCCCTGTTCCGCAAAATATCCAAAAGTTTCCTTTGCATTTTCACGTATCGGATTTGAAAGCATGATAAGGCATATCGGCTCAACTGCATTTTTCAGCTCATGTCCGTCGGCTTTTCCGCTGTATTTTCCGAAAACAAGCACTCTGTATCCCTTGCGGCTGTATGACTCGATAAGCGCCTTATAGAGATCATATGCATCTTTCAGCACAAATTCCGGTGCGCCCATGACATAGACCGCATTTTCAAACGATACACTGCTGTATTTGAATTCCGACGAAAAACCTGTAATATCTACTGGCAGTCTCCCTGTCGGACTGCGGAAGTAATTTTTCACTGCTGCCATAGTCTCGTTGTCCGAATTCTGTGCGGCGGCAAAATCACTGATAAGTCCGTGTATCTTTTCACCGCCCACATTCTCGGCTATCGGAATAGTCTGTGAAACAGACATATAATTTTCGGTTATTGTACCTGTTTTGTCCACACACAGCACATCAACACGGGCAAGAGTCTCTATGCATTTCATATCGTGAACAAGTACCTTATTCAGCGCAAGCCGCATTGCGCTTATAGCAAGCGTCGCACTCGCAACAAGGTAAAGTCCCTCCGGTATCATGCCGAGAACTGCCGCAACCATAGACTGAACGCTCGCCTTTATCGTCTCGTGATTGATGACATATGACTGATAGAAAAGCAGTGCGCCTATCGGTATAAGGGCAAATCCGACAATTTTAAGAATACGGTTCAGGTCACGTATCATCTCGGACTGCTCGCCTTTTTTCGACTTTTTAGCCTGTAAGGTAAGCTGTGAGATATATGAAGATCTGCCGACTTTTTCGAGTCTTGCACGGCATGAGCCTGATACGATAAAACTGCCCGACATAAGCTTATCACCGCAAGTTTTGCTTATCTCGTCCGATTCGCCTGTAAGCAGAGACTCGTTGACCGAAACATTTCCGCTTAATATCATTGCATCGGCACTTATCTGATTGCCTGCGCTGAATACTGCAATATCGTCAAGAACAAGCTCTTTTGACGGAACATTTTTCTCAGCGCCGTCACGTATGACCGTTGTCACAGGCGCATTGAGCACCGTCAGCTTATCAAGGACTGATTTTGAACGAAGCTCCTGAAAAATACCGATAAGCGTATTGGAAATGATTATCGGCATGAACGTCAGGTCACGGTATGAGCCTACAAGAATCAGCAGAACCGCAATAATGACAAATATAAGGTTAAAATAGGTAAAAACGTTGTCCGCAATGATCTCATTGACAGTTTTCGACGGAGATTCCACCGGGCGGTTGTCAAGTCCTTCTTCAATGCGCCGCTTTACCTGTTCCGCCGTCAGTCCAGATTCCGCAGCAGCATTGATACGCTCCGGTTCTGATACAGGTACAATTTCATTTTTCATTTAAAATAATTCTCCCCAATAAAACATTTTTTCAAGACAACACCGCATATTATAGCGGTACTTATACTGAATTTTTTTATGGGCACCTCTAACCCCCCCTTCTGAGAAAAATCAGCTATGCACAGCATCTGCTGCGTCAAGCACTCTCGTAGTGCGAAAGCACGCCT
>JAKSQT010000101.1 GCA_024403995.1 Ruminococcus sp. | reverse complement strand
TTTCTCCTTCATTACTTCGCATAAAATATTCAAGACTTAATTGGCGGAGCAATACTCAAAACGGGTTTTTAGAGATATCCATTTGGGGGTTGACTTTAGTACACGAATGCCATATAATGTTATCAGAGGTGAAAAAAATGATAAAATACTATGATATCGGTCTGAATTTATTTTGCAGACAGTTCAGGGACCCGGAAAAAATAATTGCAGATGCGGCTGAATACGGCGTTGGATGCATACTTACAGGCTCTGACATGAAAAGCAGTGAAAACGTAAACAAATTTGTAAAGACACATGATTGCTTCGGAACGTGCGGAATACATCCTCACAGTGCGGATAATGCCACGGCTGAAAGTTTCAGGCGGATTCGTGAGATAGTGTCGAACAATGAAAAGATAGTGGCAGTAGGCGAGTGCGGACTTGATTATGACAGAATGTTTTCGACCCGTGATAATCAGATACGCTGTTTTGAGCATCATATCAAAATAGCAGAGGAGCTTGACAAGCCGCTGTTTCTGCATGAGCGTTCGGCAGCTGACGACTTTATCGCAAGATTTAAAAAGCACGGCGATATATGCCAAAAATCAGTTGTCCACTGTTTTACAGGCAACAAGGATACACTGAAAAAGTACATAGATATGGGCTTTTATATTGGAATTACAGGCTGGATATGTGATGACAGGCGTGGAAAGGAACTGCGTGAGGCGGTGAAGTACATTCCGATGGACAGGCTTATGATCGAGACAGATGCACCTTATCTCACGCCGAAAAATGTTCCCGGACTTGACAGGACAAATCTTCCGCAGAATATAAAATATGTGGCAGATGAGCTTGCAAAGCATATGAAAACCGATGCCGAGACACTGACTGAACAGGTGCTTGAAAATACCAAGAAGTTTTTCGGTATCTGATAAACAAAAATAGATAAGGGAGACAGGTAAGGTCTCTCTTTTTTATGCCCAAAATCAACAATACGTATAATATTGTTTTTATATGACTATATGATAATACATTTTACGTAAATGTGTACAATAAACGGCGAAATGTTTGTGAAATACGGAAAAAACAAGAAATATTCATAAAAAATATTGCATTTTGGTGATACGTGTGGTATAATATACATAGAAAACATGAAACATCCGCATATCAACAATATCAACAACATCGTATGAGGGGGAAATTCATATGTTGAAAATAGCACTTACACTCATTAGCTTTATCGGTTTTGTGATAGTCAACAAGCTGATAATACTGCCGTTGGGAGCATACTATCAGTCACAAAAGCTTCCACTGCCAGCCATCGGAATGATGGTGGGAATCATCGTTGCATTTGTCGCAGATTTCGCCGCATTAGTACTTACAGCATCAGATCCGATAAGAATTTCAGCAGCAATTATCATGATACTCGTCGTTAAGCACTTCGCTATCTGTGTTCGTCAGATCAAGTTGGAAATAGTCCTTATGATGAGTCGTCAGACTGAGTCACGCTAAATTACGCATTCTACTTCTTCTAATTATACCTCTTTAACAGAAAAGCAGCATGGCAAAGCACGGCCATGCTGCTTTTCTGTTTCAGAACCTGAGACTGCGGTGAATTGTTTATCGGTTGAGCTGAGGGTGAGTTTTGAGCCGTTGAGATTTACGGTGATATTTTTTTTCAAGCATCAGAGTATATTTTTCAAGCGATTTTTCGGCAAGTTTATGACGTACAAAGTCGATAGACGTGCTTTGTGCGGTGTTGCCTTAAATGTTGCTCATGAACAAAAATGTTATACACTATATCAGAAAAATTGTCAAAAATACTTGATTTGTTGGCTGAATCATGGTATAATAAAAATGCTTTTATATGTTCTGTGAAAAAAGGAGTTATTGAGAATGATAGATTATAATTATCTGAAAACCCTGCCAAGAGGTGAGGACAGGCTTGCATATCTGAAAAAAGCAATTGCTGAGTCAGACAATGAAAAGGATATCAAGGATATGATGTGGGCAAGATATTACTACATCAAGGAATCTGTTTTCTATGGTGACACTTTTAAGGGCTTGCTCACGTTTCCTGAGCTTAAAAAGCTTTATGAGGAAAATCCTGATGTCATGCCTGCGGACTCTTTTGCATATCCATTCAAGTGGATAGTTGAGGACAGTCCATATTATTATCAGATATCCAAGGAGCAGATAGACCGCTATCTTGACAGCTACAAGGAATTTCTGCTGAAAAACGGCAGTACTCTCCGTTCATACTATTTGAAAAAATGCGGTGCATACCAGTCAATTGACTGCCGGAAGGCATATGAAGTATGGTTTGAACTTGAAAAGTATGAGCGTTCTGATATGGACGACGGAGAAATATACGAAAAGAGTGAGCTTATACATCTTGAAACCATGCTCGGCTCACCTGAAAAGGCAATTTCCATGCTGAATGAGATGCTTGACAGGGGATACGGCTATGATGATTTTCCGCCGCAGCTTTTCGGTGATATGGCATATGACCTTGCAAAGCACGGAATGTTTGACGAGGCAGACCACTATGCAGCGCTCATGATGTTCTATATCGGCGATAACGTGGTGCAGTCAATGAAGCAGTGTGCATATACAATTTCATTCAAGCTTACAACGGCTCCTGCATATGCATATCAGCTTTTCTGCAAGTGCATGAATGAATGGATAAAGCTGAAAAATCCGTCATATAAGTTCCATTTTGCAAATGCGGCAAACCGCCTTATGAAGAAGATGTGCAGTGATGGTACGGATGAGATAGAGCTTAGTCTGCTTCCTGAATTTGAGCTTTACAATCAAAAAGGAATTTACCGTACAGATGAGCTTGCGGAGTATTTTGGCAGGCTTGCTGAAGATATTGCTGAAAAGTTTGATGAACGAAACGGCAATACCATGTTTTCAGACGAGCTTTCGTTTAAATTTCCTGAACAGTCTGAGGAAAAGATCAGCCTTCCGCTTCACGGAAAAGTAACGCCCACGGCTTGCACGTTTGGTTTGCTGTTCAAAGATGAAAATGATATTCCGTCAACCGATGAAATTATCGGAGTACTGAAAGATGTGCTGAAATGCGATGATGTTTCAGAGGAAGACATTGATACGGAGAATATGCTTTCTTTCCTGTGTACGGAGAAAAACGGCGGTCTGCTGAGATATGCCGCTTTCAGGACTGATACGCCTGAGCAAATTCTCAGCGAAAGGTGCACATTTTATCTGCCGGAGGGGGCAGCTGACGAAATTGATGAATATACGAAAATACTTATAATTGCCTCAGGACAGATATACAATGATACATATGAAGAAATAACAAAGCTGATGATAATTGCTGACAGGCTGAATACAGGCGGCTGTCCGATAGCAGTAAATATCAATTCATCCATGAGCGTATCATCGGCATGGCTGAAATTTGTGGCAAAAAGTGAAGTTCCGCCGACTATAAAGGACTGGATCAATTTCAATGTGATTTTCTCGGATGAGGAGCAAAGCATAGTTACAATAAAATCAGCAGGACTCAATGCGTTCGGCTCAAGAGAGGTAATGGCGGAGAATGTGAAACGTGAGGATATGCATTTCTGCATGAATATACTTGGAAAAATAGCGGAGTCCATATCACTCGGAAATATGCCTGATAAAGGAATAAAGGCAAATTCGGGACTTATCTATAACGGTGAATACTATGTGAGATTTGTCTGGGAAGAACCTGAAAATTCTGAGGACAGCGGATATGCAAGTGTGAAGCTGTGTTTCAGCTCTGATAAGGAAAAAAATGTTATCGCAGAGATATCCGATATCACCGAAGATGAAAGGAAAAAGCTGTCATATGCCTATGATTCAAAGATAGACGGATTTGAAGCAAAGAGAAACAAAAATCTCTTTGGCATTGCGCTTGAATATTTCAGGCAGAATGAGTGTTCACTGAAAGCAGAATTTGCTGTAAGAAAAGAACGCCGTATGGAATATATTTATGCCGAAATAAACGATGACTGTAAAAAGGCAAGCGTCATTGAGACCGGTGACAGTGAAGATATGCCGAAAAAAGGTGATATTATAGACATTGAACCTGAAAATGTCATCTATTTCAGAATTGAGAATGCCGAAGGAACTTTCAGAGCTGAAGATTTGTATACTCTGTTTTAATAAAAAAATGCTCTTACCGGAAAAGTAAGAGCATTTCAGTCTGTTGAAAAAGTCGAAATTATTTCGTTAAACAAGGGCTGTCGAGGGTGCGGGTATCCAGTGGATACCTCTGCAACGCAGAAGCACCGACCGAGCCGACAGGTGAGACCGCCAGCCCCTACAATTCAGCTATTCTTCGTTAATGCATTTGTAGGGGACGGCGTCCTCGACGTCCCCAAATAAGTTTTTTGACACGCTGAAATGCTCTTACCGGAAAAGTAAGAGCATTTATCAATTATTTAGCATAAAGGTCACGGAATTTTTTGGGAGTGATGCCGTTTGTCCGTCGGAAAAGAGCAATGAACGCACTCTGTGAAGAAAAACCGAGAGACAGAGCAATTTCAGATGATGAATAATCAGAAAATATCAGCATATTTTCAGCGGTCTTGATTTTAGCGGTATGGACGAACTCGGTGATAGACGAGCCTGTTTCCTGTTTGAAAAGCGTGGAAAGATAGCTTTCATTCAGTCCTACAAGGGCACTGAGCTGTTTGACGGTTATCTGCTCATTAAGGTGCTCATAGATATAGTCGATACTTTTTCTTATGTGCAGGGAAATGACCTGTTCCTTTTTCATGCTTTTCATGCGTGAGGCATAGTCAAGCTGCATCTCCTCAAGAATATCGATGAGCTTGCTTTCAGAGCTGCATTTGTCGGCACGCTGAATGTATATGTCACTGAGAGTGTACGCCGTATCATGAGGCATACCTCCGTCAACGCAGGCACGGGATACCTGAGCTGCTGCGATGATGACATGATATCGGATATTTCTCACAGGATCGTCTGAAAGCTTTCCTTTTCCGGCGAGAAAGTCCTTTTTGATCTCGATAAGATTTTTTCTGACCTGTTCAACATTTCCGTTTTTGACTGCGGCATAGCGTTCAAACTCCATGTTGAAAGAAGTTCTTACAAATCCTGTTGTCTTATGCAGATAAAGCTTGTAATTCAGTTCCTTATTTGTGTCCATAATGATGTCCCACTTTCTTAACAGAATAACGAAGTGATCATGTATATCAGTCTGAATGATTTTTAGGCAACACCGCACAAAGCACGTCTGACGACTTTGTACGTCATAAACTTG
>JAKSQT010000100.1 GCA_024403995.1 Ruminococcus sp. | reverse complement strand
ATACAAGTTTATGACGTACAAAGTCGTTAGACGTGCTTTGTGCGGTGTTGCCTTAGAGCTGCCCTTATGATACTGACATTTTAACACATGGCAAAGAAAAATGTCAAGAAAATATTACTGTTTTTTATTTACAAATTCAAAATAAAATGGTATAATATATACATAAAATTTGAATTGGGAGGAACAGCATATGAAATTACCAAAAAAAATTATTTCAGTCATTGCAGCTTTTGCGGCTGTATCGGCATCAGTACCAACAATCAGCGTATCATCGGCAGATACCCCCTCTGACATATTCTTCGACGACTTCACCGACGGAACTCTCGACGGTGACAAATGGCTTGCGGCATACAAGAACTGGGGCGGAAAAGTCACCGAAAACGGCGTAAAACGTGACTATAACGGCGGCGTTCTTCCGCAGAACATCTCCCTTGCTGACGGCAGACTTATACTCACAGGACACGGCAATCTCTATGAGGGCGATATTCGTGGAATAAACCGTGATATGTCAAAGCGTGAAAGCGGCAAGCGAACAGGTGCGGCAATTGCCACAAAGGAGTATTTCGCATCGGGAAGCTACGAGGTCATGGCGAAGGTTGCCCCTGAACTTGGCGCTTGTTCGGCTATCTGGACGTTTGAATACGAGGAGGACTGGGACACCGGAGAGATCACCAACCACGAGATCGACATTGAAATGCCGGGCAGACCTGCATCAGAAAAGAAGAACCAGAGCTTTGAATATGCCCTTTGCAATACATGGACGGGCGAAAACGAAGGTCAGTACAAGACAGGCTACACCGATATAGGCGCAGATCAGGCTGATGGAAAGTTCCATAAATACCGCTTTGACTGGCATACAGGCGACGAAAACGAGGAAAAACGTGTTGATTTTTTCTTTGACGATAAGCTTGTGTATACCTCCACCAAGCATATCCCGACAAATGCAGGCAGACTTTGGATAGGTCTGTGGTTCCCGAATGCATGGGCAGGCGTTCCTGATTTCGACACAACTGCATTTGAGATAGACTATGTGAAGATCACTCCGTTCCATGAAAAGGGCGATAGACCTCAGAACGAGACATATCCCGATGACGGCTGGGGAGATATTGCCGATATTTCGGTATCTGCCCCGTCCGAAACGGTTATCGGCGACGTGAACAAAGACGGTGAATTCAGCATTGCCGATGCTGTTATGCTCCAGAAATGGCTGATAAATGCTCCTGATACACAGCTCACAGACCCTAAAGCGGCTGACATGGACGAAAACAAAATTCTCGATGTTTACGACCTGTGTTTACTGAAACGTCGGCTTATCAGCAGTTAAAAATTAAAGGCAGTTTCCACGATTTGCGGAAGCTGCCTTTAATTGCTGTTCAGGAGCTGAATTTGCCTGTATAATCCTGACTCATGTCATAAACATACATTATCTCGTTGACGACTTTTCGTCCGAAGCGGTTTTTCATCATAACGCCGCTTGTAGTGAAGCCGTATTTCTCATAAAAACGGATAGCCGACAGGTTCTTTTCAAGTGCAAAAAGGAATATGCGCTGATATCCGAGACGGCGCAGTTCGGCAATGACGTGGTTCATGAGGATAATTCCGAGTCCCTGTCCCGTATATTCGGGAAGAAAATAAATCGAGAAAATCTCCGCCCAGCCGTCAAACTGTGAGATATGCGAGCTGCCGAAGCTTACAGTGCCGATATATTTGCCATTATGCAGCATTACAAGCGAATTTGTGCCGCATTGGCTTATTTTTTCTATCCATTCGCCTTCTGTTATGCTGTTGAGATAGCGTTTTGAAAGCATCCCCTTATAGGTATGCTTCCAGCTTTGTTCGTAAATTCTGCTGATTTCTGCGAGGTTGTCATCAGGAGTTATATATCTTATCTCCATAACGTTCACCCTTTCTTTTTTCATGTTGACAACATTATAGCATATAGGTATATAAAAGTCAATACGTTTTGTTGCAAATGGTCAATGCACACAAACAACTATTTGTATAATCTGTCAATTTCAACAATCAGCAGTAACATAATCTTCACCTTTTTCATAATATGGACTGTGCGGAGAAAATTTTCCGACACTTTATGAAAGGGGAATGATTTATGAATTTCAGCATTTTCGACAATGCAGACGGAATTCTTATGAATGACAGAAAAAATAAACCGTCAGACAGCGGAATGAGCCGTTTCCCAAAAAAAACTCCGCTTGCAATGGCATATGTGCCGTTTCAGGAATGGGGCGATGTATACGATGAGGATAGTGCATTTGAAAGAGGAACACTTTTTCCCGTGCTCGATTTTCCGTTTGAGAGAGGAGAGAGACGCTGATGAATGAGCAGTGTATGCTTCTGAAAAAAATCAAAAAGTACGATTTTTCGCTGAAAGAGCTTGATCTCTATCTTGATACTCACCCTGACTGCCGCCGTGCGCTTGAAATGTTCAACAGGTATATGGTACTGCGGAACAAATGTGTACAGGAATATACAGAGCGTTTCGGGCCTATCACACCCGAACAGAACAACAGTTCCGAGCACTGGAAATGGATAGACGATCCGTGGCCGTGGGAAAGGAGATAAGCTATGTGGCAGTATGAGAAAAAATTGCAGTATCCCGTTAATATCAAAACACCGAATGCAAAGCTTGCCAAGGTGATAATCAGTCAGCTCGGAGGTCCTGACGGCGAACTTTCGGCATCTCTGCGCTATCTCAACCAGCGCTATGCAATGCCATACGGCGAAGTCAAGGGACTGCTCACAGATATAGGAACAGAGGAGCTTGCACACGTTGAGATGATCTCGGCGATACTTTATCAGCTCACAAAAAACCTGAGCATCGACGAAATAAAGGCAAGCGGCTTTGACACTTATTTTGTTGACCACACGACAGGAATTTACCCGATAGCCGCTTCGGGAGCGCCGTTTACTGCGGCATATTTCCAGTCAAAGGGAGATATCATCACCGACCTGCACGAAAATATGGCATCGGAACAGAAAGCAAGAACAACCTATGACAACATTCTCAGGCTTGCGGACGATCCTGATGTGCGTGACCCGATACGTTTCCTGAGAGAACGTGAAATTGTCCATTTTCAGCGTTTCGGCGAGGCACTGAGACTTACGCAGGACAGACTTGATGCAAAGAATTTCTATGCCTGCAATCCGTCATTTGACAAAAACTGCGGCAAAATGATATGACACGCTAAAAGGCTGCGATAACAGCGGTACTCCTATATAACTTCTGCTCTTTATCGGGGAAAACCTTTCTGAGGAAAGGTTCTTCTCCGAACCCCTTTCCAAAAGGGTTTCCCTCAATAAAAAGTAAAAATTTCTATAAAAGCATCGCTGATATGTCGCAGCCTTTTAATTATTCATTTGGTGTAAGCATTGATTTCAGTTCATCGAGATCATAATAATTAAATCCCTGCGAATTACGCTGAATATAAAGATTATCGCACTTATACAGCATCCCGTACTCAAGTCCGACTATTCCATATTTTGCAGCATCCTGTCCGCCATCCACAAAAAATGCATATTCCCTGCCGATTATCGGAACTTCGCCGCTTTTGGTTATTTCGTGATAATATGTATCATCTCCAACAAAACTGCTGCCTGACATTCTGTTCACTTCCGCAGTTTTTTCATGCTGAGAAACATATCCGCCCACAGTCTCGATACATACATTCTCCCCTGTCTGAACTTTATGCAGAGCGTCGCCTGTGACAGTGATATTCACCTGTGTATAGGCAACTCCGCAGCGTGACTCATATGAAATACTGTCAACTCTGCCGATTATTATATTTGCGGCATGGGCGGCATTTTCCTGAATATTTTCAAAATCATATGCATATTCATACAGTGGTTCATAATCAATGATCTCACAGTTTTTCAGTTCATCGGGAATTTCAGTCGCTTCAAAAATATTTTCGGGCACAGGCTCGTTGTTTTTCCACACGCCGTCAGCATTGATATCCTCAAATCTGCACGGAATTAGATGCTCCATGATATTCTGTTCCGTGGGATGTGCAAGCCTGTAAACAGTCTCCGCTATCTCATCTGTCACCTTATATCTTACGGTATTTCCGTCTTTTTCGCAGTCCATTGTATTATCGGAATAGAAAACCAGCCTGAAATGAGAACCATCGTTTTCGATATAAGCGATGATCTGCTCGCCGTCGGGGTACGGAGCATCACTATCCGCTTCTTCACCGAGCCAGAAGTTGAATAATCCTGCAAGTTCATCCGTATCCTCAGCCGATATATCAAGCAGATACGGCGCATATGCAGGCGTGAGAAACCTTATCCTGCCGTCATGTATATCGCCGAAAGGAGCAATTGCACGGGCAAGCGCAGTTTCGGATACTTCTTCAGAAACCGGCAATGATGCAGAGGGGGTGTTCCTGAAAATCAGAATTCCGCCTGCGCATATTCCGCCGACAAGTGCGATTACAGCGGCGAATGTGCCTATTTTACGCCATATCGGTCTGCGGTATTTTTCCACGCCCGATACACTTTCCGCCTCATTTTCAGCTGATTTTTCATGGTATATCTGTTCAGACCTCTCATAAAGCCTTTCGATGTCATTTCCCGAAACGGGCTGATATTTTTCAGAAAGCTCAATTAATATTGAATTATCGGCATTTTCAAGCACATCAAACTCATTGTTTTTCATAGACACTCCTCCTTCAGCATTTCTTTCAGTTTTTTCACGGCACGTCCGCTCCTCACCCTTACATTTTCAGGGGTAAGGTCAGTGATTTCGGCTATTTCACGGGCTGAACGGCAGTAGTAGTATTTCATTATGATTATAGTCGCATCGGGTTCGCCAAGGGCATTTACTGCATTCAACAGCATTCTGCGGCGCTCATTTTTTTCCGTATCAGCCTCGATATCCTGTTCAGACGGCAGATTTTCAGCCATTTCGTCACTGACAGACACAGTATTCTTATGCAAGGAAAGCTTTCTGTAAATTTCAGCCGCCCTGTTTCTTGCGACAGTCCCGATAAATCCCGAAACATCGCCATCTATCGATTTTTCCGAGTCATAGGACAAATACACGTCAGCAAATACATCACAGACGCACTCCTCGATATCCTCACGGCTTGCACAGCTTCTCAGCCTGTTGAAAACTATGGTATACACATAGCCGCAGTATGCAGAAAACAGCTCTTTATGGGCTTGTTTGCGGTTTATTTCAAGCTTTCTGCGGAATTCATCATGGGTCAGAGTCATCACCACCTATAAAATATGTCGTTCAGATTATCTATTCTTAATTATAACGCATTTCATAACATATTTAAAGATATTTTTTTATTTTAACATATGGGTGCACGGAATGCTCCCCTACAGATCATGGCATGATACATATGGGCATCTCTAAAAACCCCTTCTGAGAAAAAACAGCTATGTACAGCATCTGCTGCGTCAAG
>JAKSQT010000010.1 GCA_024403995.1 Ruminococcus sp. | reverse complement strand
TTACATCGTTTTCAAGCATCAGCTTTTCCTTGATACGCTCATCACCTGTACAGAGAGCCTTGATCTCGGAATATGAAAGTGCCTGTTGGTCAACATCCTCGCATTTCGGTGATGCTCCATAAAGAAGTATCTCCATTGCAAGACAAATAGGCAGGCTATGATAGAGGAACAGTCAAGTTGGCTGTTCCTCTTATTTTGTAACTATATGATTATGCTAAATCATTATATTAGAAAGAGCGAATGTACACAGAAACCTTGACAATCATGACGAAATTTGGTGTTATAATATAGGAATAATAGCGTGAGAGTGCATAAAACCTCACCATATTCCTTGTTTTTATTTGAGAAAATTTAGAGGAGTGTACATATAATAATGGGTTTTTATGAGTCCTTGTTAACACTTGTAAAGAATCATTAAGGACATTATTCCAAATCAGCTTTGTATCGGTATATGAATATTTACATCTGCTAACTCTATTGCAAAATATGAAAAAATAGTAAATTATCATTGACTTTGCACGACACAAATGGATACTAAAGAAACCGCAGAGCCAATTCGGTATTTATTATTTGATTACACAACAGAGTAACATTTTGGGATATGCTACACCTAAAATATGGTGTCAGCATATCTTTTTTCTTTTTAGCAAAATTTTCTCTAAAATTCAGTTCGATATGCTGAAAAATCTTTGTTCAGTAATTGACTTATTATGCAGATTATGCTATAATAAAATGGATAATACTCTTTAGGGGGGACGATTGTGGCTAACGATTTGTATATAGTTGACAATCTCGCTGAAAGCCGCACTGTCAAGCACTATCTGACAGAATGGTGCGATATTTCTAAGCAGATTGATGTTGCAACAGGTTACTTTGAAGTTGGTGGACTGTTAGAGCTGGCTGAAAAGTGGCAAGGTTTAGATAAGATTCGTATTATAATGGGATCAGAGGTTACAAAGCGTACTTCAGAAATTCTGAAAACAATATCTGACAAGATCATTGATATTTTTGACGAGAGCATAGAACACGAAAAGCAAAAAAACACATTTCTTATAGGTGTTCCTGCGATTATGGAAGCCCTTCGGTCACGCAAGATCGAGTGCCGTGTGTTTGATAAGGACAAATTTCACGCAAAGGCATATATCACCTATTTTAAGGACGATTATCATAGCCAGTTTATTCCTTCTATGAATATTCCGTCAGGTTATGCACTTGTAGGATCAAGTAACTTTACAAAGGCAGGGCTTACTAAGAACATTGAGCTAAATGTTCAGGTCACAGCAGATGTAGATGCTTTGCAGGAATGGTTTGATACTCGCTGGAATGAAGCTATTGACCTTACTGATGCTATCCTGCAAGTGATAGAAAAACATTGCAGAGATTATTCACCTTTTGACATATATATTCGCTCGATGTATGAGATGTATCATAATCACGAGCAGACGTTATCTGAATGGGAGGAGAATTCTTCTGTAATTTATCCATTATTGTCTCAGTATCAAAAGGACGGATATAATAGTCTTATTGAAATCGCTGATAAATACGGTGGTGCATTTCTTTGTGACGGCGTTGGTCTTGGTAAAACATTTGAGGGACTGATGCTGATCGAGCGTTATGTGGTGAAAGAGCGTAAGAATGTTGTTTTAATTGTTCCTGCGGCTGCAAGAATCCCCGTATGGGAAACCACAATAAAGAAGTACATTCCGAGTGTAATGAGTGGATTTTCAAAGTTTATGATAATCAATCATACTGATGTTTTGCCTGATAGAAAAGTAGATCAGCTTGAATCTATCACCAATGAAGCAGAAGTTATTATAATTGATGAAGCTCACCACTTTAGAAACCGTTCTTCAAACAGATATAGAAAGCTATATGAAATAATGGGCAATGGCACGAAAAAGCAGATATTTATGCTTACTGCCACACCAATCAATAATAGCTTTCTTGATTTACAACACCTTATTGAATTGTTCACGCAGAGACAGGAAGATTACTTCAAGGACGCTCCCCTCGGAATACAAAGCGTAAGAGGTCACTTCGGAAAAATGGAAAAATCCCTTGAAAAATCAGCGAATTCGACCGATGTGTCAGACCACTCAGAGGAAAGCAGTTCCATTATGCGCAGAGATCCTCTTGTCAACGCTCTTGTTGTTCAGCGTAGCCGTGCATATGTAAAAAAGAGCCTTACCGTATCTGAAAAGGATAATATACTTTTCCCTGACAGGCTTCCGCCTGTTGTAGCGAATTACTCAATGAGAGTAAGCTACGGCAAGCTGATTGATGACTTTGTAGACTCATTTGACAGAAAAGATAAAGAAAAAGGCCGCTCTGTGCCTATTCTTGCATTGCCTGTTTATTCCCCATATGAGGAAGAATATTATATTGGCGATAAGAGCAAGATAGATGAAATGAAAAAAGGCAGACAGACTCAGGTTGTAAACCTTGTCAGACAGCTTTTATTAAAACGATTTGAAAGCTCCATTGCTGCATTTGAGGAAACTTGTATCCGAATATTTGTCAGACTTAGGAAGTTTGTTGATGATTATAGGGAATATGGCAATGAAAGGTCTATTACAAGATTCTTTCAGCGTAGAGAAAGGATAACAGAATATATTGAGAAATATATCTCCAATAACACTCCATACACCTTAGATGATTTGGAGGACGACCTGCCTGAATATGTCTGGAATGTTGAGGAAAATCTTGATGTAACCGATTTTGATATTGTTGCTATGATAGAAGATACCCTCGGTGATATGGAAGTACTTTCGGATTTTATTGATGATATGATGGGCATTGATCCCGAAAAAGACGATAAGATCAATAAGCTGAAAAATCTTATCCTGCACGATGATAAGATAAAAGGAAAGAAAGTAATCATATTTACAGAATACCGCTCAACAGCACAATACATTTATCGTCAGCTTTCTGAATGTGGTGTGAAAAATATGTTTGAGCTTGATGGACAATACAGCGGTGACAGAAAAAATATAATAGAGCGTTTTGCTCCGTATTATAACGATAAGACCTCTTACACTATCGACGATGAGATACAAGTCCTGATTGCAACAGATGTACTTGCTGAGGGCTTAAACTTGCAGGACGCATCTTGCCTTATCAACTATGAATTGCATTGGAATCCTGTTCGTCTTATGCAAAGGATAGGTCGTGTTGACAGGCGAAGAAATCAGCAGATCGAGGATAATCTGCTTGCCGATCACCCTGAAATAAGAGCTGACAGAGATAGGATATATTATTGGAATTTCCTGCCGCCTACTGAATTGGAACAGCTTTTATCGCTGTTTAAGACAGTATCTCAAAAAACCTTACGTATTTCCAAAACATTCGGTATTGAGGGCAAGCAGTTGCTTACCCCTGACGATGATTACGATGCTCTTAAAGAATTCAATACTGCCTATGAAGGTACAGAATCGCAGGAAGAAGAAATTATCCTTGACTATCAGCGCCTTATGAGTGAAAATCCCGGTTATATCGAAGACGTAAAGAAACTGCCTAAGAGAATGTTCAGCGGAAAGCAGTTCGGCAGAAAAGGCTTTTTCTTCTGCTATGAGCTGCCCGATAAGCGTATTGATGGCACTTGGTCTGATGGTGATGGTCGTGTAAAGTGGTACTTCTATGATATTGCCACTAAGGAGATCAGCGATAACACTTATGAAATCTGGCAGATTATCAAGACACTGCCCGATGAAATAAGGCTGGTCGCTGTTACTCCCGATGATTTTACCGATATAAAAAAGCGTATTGAAACCTATATCAAACGTAATTATTTATCTCGCATACAAGCTCCAAAGGGCGTAAAAGCAAAGATGCTCACTTGGATGCAGCTTGCATAAGGAAGGAATACTATGAATATAAGAGCTATTACTGATCTTAAATCAATGCTCCAATATTTTAGTGATAAATTGGATTGGGGCATTGAACTTGATGATGAATACGATGTTGATGATTATACATATGAGGTATTTTCAGAGGATCTTGGAATAAAAAAGGAAGAATTCGCAAAGATTGACTCTATGGCTCAGCTTATGCCCCTTGTTGACGATATGCCTTTCGGTATCTTCTGCGTGAATTTTGAAAGCAGAAAGCTCGAAACTGCTGCCTTGAAGAAGATACTCTCAAAGCTCATCACGCGCAACAGAAACAACGAGTATATGAAGCAGTGGGATATGCACGACTTGATATTCCTGTGCTTTTGGGGCGATGCAAAAGACCGTTATATCGGTGTTGCCTGCTACGATGATAACAATAAAAGCCTGCCGCAGCTCAAGATCGAATACATACAACCACAGATTGAGGATTTTAAGATAGTAGAAGACTTTGAAGCAAAACTTAAAAAGCTCCGTCTGCCTGATGATATTGACGATAAGGATAAGTGGCGTGATCAGTGGAGAAGTGCATTTACTGCCGTGTATCGTTCGCAGATCACCGATTCCAAAAACCTTGCGGAAAAGCTGGCAGGATTGGCTCAACATACAAGGGATACTATCATCAGCACCTATAATGTTGAGACGGCACTCGGTTATGTGCATCTGCTGTATGAAAAGTTCAAGAGCAACCTTGTCCACGATCTCAGCGTTGAGCAGTTTGCGGATATGTACGCTCAGACCATTGCCTATGGCTTGTTCTCGGCAAAGTGTATGGACGATAGCGAGCAGTTTGATTGGAATGACGCAGTTGACAGGATACCGAACACAAACCCGTTCCTCAAATCGCTTATCAAGAGCTGTTTTGAACACGACAGCGGTAAGGCTTTCTTCGATGAACTGGAGCTTGCCGAGATCATCAATCTCCTTGATAATACGAATATTGGCAATATTCTGGAGCATTTTAACCGTCATACAGGCGGTGGCAGAGAAGATACAGTCATCTATTTCTATGAGGATTTTCTGTCCGCTTATGAACACGAAACGAAAAAACGCAGGGGCGTTTATTATACGCCGTGGCCTGTTGTAAAATTCATCGTTCGTGCGGTAAATGATATTCTGAAAACGGAATTCGGCTTTGCAGACGGACTTGCCGATACTGCCACAAAAACAATACTGAAAAGCGTTGAGGGCAAGAAAAAGCGTGTTTCCATTGATGTTCCTGCTATTCAAATACTCGATCCGGCAACAGGTACGGGAACTTTCCTGCGTGAAGTGATCCTCAGCGTTTATGAAACTTTCAAGGAAAAGAACAAGGGCAAGTCCGATGATGAGATCAAAAAGTTGTGGAATGAGTATGTCCCGAAGCACCTCCTGCCCCGTCTGAACGGCTTTGAGCTGATGATGGCTCCGTATGCGGTAGCACATATGAAACTTGCAATGGTGCTGAAAGATACGGGATATGAATTTGGCTCAAAACAGCGTTTGAATGTTATGCTGACAAATACTCTTGAGCCAGCTTCATCTGATGCGGATTTTACAGAGGAATGTCAGCAAATGAGTCTGTTTGAAGATCCTCTTGCAGCCGAAGCCTTTGAAGCAGACAAGACGAAAAATAATCTTGCAATCAATGTTATTATCGGCAATCCACCTTATTCAGGTGAAAGTGCCAATAAAGGCGAATGGATAATGGATTTAATGGAAGATTATAAAAAGGAACCTGGCGGAAGAGAAAAGTTACAAGAACAAAATTCAAAGTGGATTAACGATGACTATGTTAAATTTATACGACTTTCTCAACTGTTCCTCAATAGAACCGAGAAAGGTGTCCTCTCCTTCATTTGTCCTCATGGATTCATAGACAATCCGACATTTAGAGGAATGCGTTGGAATTTGGCAAAAAACTATAAAAAAATTTATATCCTTGATTTACATGGGAATGCCAAAAAACGAGAAACCGCACCAGATGGAACAAAGGACGAAAATGTATTTGATATTCAGCAAGGTGTATGCATCATGTTTATGATCTACTGCTCTACAGGTGCAAGCAATTTTGCTGAGATATATCACGCAGATTTATTTGGTACAAGAGATAATAAGTATAATCTTCTAAACGCATCTGCACTCGACAGTATTAAATGGACGAAAGTTAATTCTTCTGAGCCTTTTTTCCTATTTAAGCCAACAAAGGTAATAACTGACTCAAAAGAGTGCTTTAATGTAAGCGAAATCTTTGTTAATTCCACCATGGGATTTCAAACACACAGAGATAATCTTGCTATCTCATTTACACAAAAGTCGATGGAAGAAAAAATTCATGACATACTTACATACTCTAACCTTGAATCTATTAAAACACGATTTGCAATCAAAGATACCAGCGAATGGACTATAAGTCGTGCAAAATCACAACTTTTGCAGCTTAAATCTGATTATATAGCTGATAAAATAACAAAATGTCAATATCGTCTGTTTGATATAAGATATTGCTTTTTAGACGGAATTCTTATGGATCGACCACGGCTTAATGTATTTTATCATGTGACTAATAAAGAAAACTATGTTTTGGGTGTTGGAAGACAAGGATTAGCTGTTGGTGATATAGAATGGTGTTTGGCAACAATTTCTCATTATGCAATGGATGCAAACATTTTTAGACGTGGAGGAGTAACTGCAGCACCATTATACTTGTATGGAAATACTATGGATAATGCAAAGCGTACTCCTAATTTGAAAGGCGCATTTGTCGAAAAATTCGCTAAAAGTCTTGGTTTGACCTTTACTAATGAAAAAACAAGTGAACCAACAGAGTTTTCTCCTATTGACATTATTGATTATATCTATGCAATCCTGTATTCTCATAAGTATCGTGAACTGTTCTCTGATGAATTAAAAATCGACTATCCTAAAATTCCTTACCCTTCAAGCAGTGAGTATTTTTGGAAGTTAGTTAACAAAGGCAAAGAATTAAGAAATCTCCACACAATGGACATCACGCTTGCAACTGACAATATTTCATTTGACGGAAATGGAGATACTACTGTTACAAAATACACTTTGAAAAATGAACGCATTTATATCAATAATACTCAATATTTCACTACAGATAGTACACTATCAGATGTTTGGATTTATACTATAGGCGGCAACCAACCGTTACAAAAATGGCTCAAGGATAGAAAAGGTCTTACGCTCTCTGCCGATGATATTGAACATTACAAGAGGATAATTGCCGCACTAAAGCGTACTAATGAGCTTATGGAAGAAATTGATGAGGTGTTTGAGTTCTGATGAAAGCACGTATTAAAGCAAGTCATAATTTTCCTGGCTTTACAGAGGAAGATCGTAAAAAAGCTATTGAAACTATGAAAAGAACATGGCAAGAGTTCAAAGACGCACTTGCTAACGGAAAGTTCCAATATGACGAAACAGAAATTGCCTTGAGAGAGACATTCCTTAAAGTTTTTGATGATTCATTTCAAAAATATGATAAGGTTCATTTAACATGTTCACTTGGTTCTGTCTTTTCTGGTTTTACTGTCGGTAGAGGTGCTAATCTCAAAGATGATGAAGTTTTTATAGCTGAGCGACTTAATCCACAAGCTAAATATATAGGAGAAAACAGATTTAGCCCACCGAAAATTGAATGGCTGTACCTTGCATTAGGTAAGGATGTTGATGCTGTTAAGGAATGTACGCAAAAAGAATGCAGAGCTGAAACAGGCAAAAATTACGGATTTTCACTATATTCGCTCGTTCCCGAATATGAAGATACTAAAATAGTCGATTTAACTATAGCGGATTCAATGTCATATAGTGAAATTGAAGATGTTCTTAATGATAAAGCCGAAAAAGCCTATAAATCAGGTTTGAAATACGCTAAAAAGCACGGATTATTCTTATATAAAATCAATCAGGATAAATTCGGACTTGATCATGACATCATAAAGCTTTGGTATCTTCTGACATATTCTAAAATGCTATCAACAGAAATATTCACCCCCATTTATACTGACAGTCAAAAAGTAAAAAAATATGAATACTCTCCGTTCCAGACAATGGCAAAATACTTTGAGCAATTGGGCTATGGTGGTATAATTTATTCAAGTACAGTATGTACTTCTGGAAAGAATCTTGTTCTTTTCAATAAGTTAAGCGCAACTCCAACAGGAGATTTGCAGTCTTATATAATACCATAATCAGCATTGTGGAGCATACCATAATAAGCAGATACCCAAATGGAACAGAATACTTAACCGCAAGCTCTCGGAAACGCTCTGTAAGCGTTTCTGAGGGCTTTTTCTTTTCAGCGGTTAGTTTTCCGCTACGTAGGTTTGGACGGCTGTGAGGGGTATTTCAGTTCGTCACAGGACACAGCAAGAGCGAGTTGCCAAAACAACTCGCCCTGCTGATTATTCGTCCTCATCGCTGCACTCGTCAAGTCCGTGAAGTAGTTGAATGTATACGCACTCTGCTCGGTCATGTTCCTCGCCCTCGGTAGTCATCATGAGTTCAAGGAGATATGCCTTAGCTTCTTCATAGTCCGTCCAGACCTCATGCCTGCCGTTGCAGACGGTCGTGACCTTACGTGACCTCGGCATTGCCAATTCGGGTATCTTTAACATAGTGGTATCCCTCCTGTGATTTAGTGTAGATACATTATATCCCATGAAAAGACAGGAGTCCAGCATTGAGGAGAAATTGTAATAATTCTTGTGCAGGGCGCAGCAATCACAGAAAAATCCTCGGTGAAATATGCTGTATATCGTAAAGCGCTCTCTAAACGCTCAGGGAGCGTTTGCAGTTTCAGGAGTACAAAACTTCACCCATAACCGCCACAAACGGCTCAGAAGGGCTATTCCGTTCGTCATAGAGCCTGTTATCATTCAAGCGTATCCTTTCTTCTCTGCTGAGTACGTTTTTTCTCTTGGTACTGCCTGTTACGCTCCTGCTGTTCCTTATTTTGGAGATAGTTACGCACCTGTCGGGTGTACTTGTGTGCCGTGTCACGCTTAGTGACAAATGCATTATGCTCAGGCAACAGAGCATTGTATTTCTCTTTCAGCTTGGTGGACTTCGTCTGCAAATCGGTCTGCTTAGGCGGTTTCCCTTTGATGTAGTAAGCCTTGATATGCTCGGCAATATATTTATCGGCTTCTTCAAAAGCGTCGATAGCGGCAGCATTCTTCTTGCGGAAACTCTTTTGTGTAAAAGCAGAACGCTCCTGATACTCCTTGTATGTAGCATAGTTCTGAGAATGCTGTTTCATCATATTGATGAGCTTTTCAATCGGCTTGATCTTGGCGTTCAGCTCGGCAAGCTCGTCCGTATGGTCATCAGGGTGCTTGAAATTCCAGAAGAAACCCCTGAGTTCGTCAAGCGATGTGATACCGCCAGCTTCAAGTTCAGCGATCATCTTATCGCTATCACGCATACCCCTAATCTCTGCCCATACATCTTCTTTCTTTTCAGGTGCTTTACTTTCCGTAGGTGTGGGCTGTGGTGTCGGGGCTGACGGTTCAGGCTTCGGCTCGGTGGGCTTGGCAGCAGTTGCGTTAAGCATATCAAGCTGTGCCTGCCGTCTTGCTCGTCGGGCTGCAAAGAACTTCTCGACCTGTTCCGCAGCAGCTTTCCTCCTTGCGGTTTCACTCTTTTCTGTGATAGTATTAGGCTCGGCAGATTGTTTCGGCTTTGTCGGTGCGGTGACTGTCTGTGTCGGCTTCGGCTCGGTCTTTGGAACAACAGGCTTCGGCGGTTCGATAAGCATATCGGGAGTGACATTCGCCGCTGACAGCTTTTCTTGTATCTCTGCTATCTGCTCGGCTATGCGTTCGGGGGTGAAGTCTGCGCCCAGGGTGTCGGCTCTTGTAAACTTCTGTTGACCGTCACCTGATAGCCTGAATTTCAGCTTAACCTTATTGCTCGGCTTATACACATATTCGATACCGCACTCACTGCACTTTTCAAGAAAGTCCTTGAAGTCACAGCTGTAAAGCATGACCTCTGCAATTCTGACACGGAGTTTATCTTTCCACGACTTGCCCTCTTTCTGCATATCCCTCTCAAAGTGAGATACCCCATGTCCCTTTTCAGGCTCGGAGATAACAGATATACCGTGGTCGGCACATATCTCGTCCGAAATCTCACGCAGCTCTGCCCACGCTCTTTCAGACTTCCTGCCCTGATTATGCTCGGTGGTGAAGCTCAGTCCGTTATACAGATTGGTGTTGTTGAAAATCACATGACAGTGCAAGTGGTCTTTATCATTGTGGACGGCTATCACATACTGATAATCGCCTTTCAGATAACGGTCGCAAAGCTCCTCTCCGATCTGCATAGCCTGTTCGGGCGTGACTTCACCGGGGGCAAAGCTCTGTATCATGTGGTAGGCAAGGATCTGTGTTCGCCCTGTTCCTGTGTCTCGGACAGCTCGGAAGTCCTCGCTTGCTCCTGCACTGTCGGCTCGGCAAGCATAAGAGTTGACATATATACCGTTGACGGTCTTATCTCCGTTTGTGATGTAAGCGATCGCTGCGCTGACTGTTGCCCTGATCGTATGGATAGAAGTGTATGCCAAATTTCATTAACCCCTCTCTTTATCTCGGTAATATCCTCGGCATAGATGTGACCTGTGCTGTAAAGTCGGACAAGTATCTGATTGATGTTCGCACCTATGCGTTTCATCAGACGATTGCATTCGGCAATTTCGGAACGGTCGGGAGTGAGATCAACTCTCGCACGAACGCAGTCACGGATATACTCGGTCTTGTTCTTGTAACCGTACTGCTCACACCTCGCTAAGATGTCCTGCATTTCTGATTCCGTAAAGCGAACATTCAGCGTATAGGACTTCTTCTCCCTCTTACGTTTCAGGTACTTGCGTTCATCGTCGGAAAGCTCGTCCTCAGACTTGTGTGCAAGGGTATCGTCAAGCTCGGCAGCAACCTCTTGGTCAAGTGCGTGATTGATAGCACCCTCATAGGTCATACCCTCAAACTCCATAACCTTGCGCTTGGGCGGTCTGCCCCTCTTGCGTTCTGCATTTTTCATAGTGGTGTCTCCTTTATCTTTATTTCGGCGTAAGCCGATTATTCTTTGACCGCTGTGCGGTCATTTCGGGGCTTGGGGTGTCCCCAACAAGCATTTGGTATTTTCGCTCGCTGTGCGGCGCAAAATACAATGCTTGTTATTTTTGTTGCGCCGTAGCGCATATTTCCAGCCTGTGGGATTTGCATATCACGCAGGCTTTCGATGCTCCGTCAGCGAATTTGGAACTATGCGACTTATGCTTTCCGCCGCTTTGGTCGGCGGTCATACTCGCTCACGCTTCAGCGTGATGCTCTCAATCATCGTGGGTGTCAATATTCTAAACTGGTACGGCGCAGTTATCGTGCTGGGAGTGCGGCAATCTGGTGAAAATCCTTCTCAATAGTTATTACCATAATAATCACGGCTTCGTTAAGCATAGTCTGCAAAATCTTTTACTGAATTTTTTATAGTCTGTTTGTGCATAACGGAGAATATCTCGGCGGTACTTAACGAACGGCAGAATAATTTGGTATTGATATGTAGAAGGTCATAGTTTCTCTGTATCATTAGTGGTAAAAGTGAAGCCGAACACACTGGAACTTTTTGAAATTCCCCATAACATTCTGTCGAACGCAAAACTCTAATGAAACAGAAAGTTTGAGCGCAATACCAGTAGACAAACGGCTTTATTGCGCGCTATAATATTATCGTGGGGTATGTGAGTATCCTGCGATATCAGATGAAGCGAGGTGATGTGAATGAGTAAGAAAGCAAAAGCTGAGATTGCTGACGAGTCCGCCGTTATCATTACGGATGCCGTGCTTGCTGAGAATCAGGCGAAGCTCGACAGCTATGAAAAGGCTATCAAGGCTGTGCAAGAGCGCAGGCGCAAGGTCATCATTGATAGCAAACTCTACACCTACGATAAGCTCTCACAGCTTTACGGCGGTGCTGAGGGGCAGGCACTTCTCGATGCTGTGATCGCTGAACACGGTCTGATTGAAAAGCTGACCGCAAGCGGTATGACCTATGAGCAGATCGGAGAGCTGGCTGACGATAGCTCTGCTGATGCCGACAACGAGTCGCTCGATAACTCAGACGATGATGTTGCCGACGGTCAGACTTCGTTCTTTGATGAGAAGTCTAACCCCTATGAGGTTTAAGATATAAACCGACAACAAAACGATTATAGCGATGCCGCTGAGTGCTGTCTGGTGCGCACAAATCAGATACAGAAACTTTGGGCGCAATACCTATGGACAAACCTCGGCGGTGCGCGCTATAATGATACTGTGCAGGAGTAACGCCCCTGCAACATTGAGCCTATGCGTGTAGAGATAGATAATCGCAGGCGGAAAGGAGAAAATTGAAAGAGACAACAACTACCACAGAGAAAGAGAAGGTAGACTGCTCCTACTCGGAGTACCGTATCGGTCTGACAACTTATCGTGTCAGGATCAGTTTCAATTCAGATACAGATGAAAGTCTGGAAGATATTATCAACCGGCTTATCGCCCGTGAGATAGAAAAGTCTGCGTGAACAGATAACGGCAGGCTTGATGTTCCCGACTTTCTGAGTATATCATAGCCTGCTGTTTTTTGTCGGAAAGTGAGGAAATAATGACAGACAAAATTACAGCACTCTATTGCCGTCTCTCGCAGGAAGATATGCTTCACGGGGAGAGCAATAGTATTACAAACCAGAAGGCGATCCTTTCAAAGTTCGCCGCTGACAACGGTTTCCGCAACACCAAGTTTTATGTGGACGACGGCATTTCGGGAACTACATTTGAGCGTGACGGCTTCAAAGCAATGATGGCTGACATTGAGGACGGCAAGGTCGGTATCGTGATTACAAAAGACCTTTCAAGACTCGGTCGTGACTACCTGAAAACTGGTGAGCTGATCGAAATGGTGTTCCCCGATTATGATGTCCGCTACATTGCGATCAATGACGGTGTGGATACCTTAAAATCCGAAAATGAGCTGATGGCTTTCAAAAATATTTTCAATGACTGGTACGCTCGTGATACTTCCAAGAAAATTCGTGCCGTCCAGAAAGCAAAGGCTCAGGCAGGCAAGCCGCTTGCCACGCACCCTCCCTACGGCTACAAGAAGTCCGAAACGGATAAGAACCAATGGGTCATTGATGAAGAAGCTGCCGCTGTGGTGAGGAGAATTTTTCAGCTCTGCATTGAGGGCAACGGTCCGACTGTGATCGCTAATATCCTGACTGCGGACGGCATACCGACACCGACGGCATATTACCGTTCCAAAGGTATGAACGTATGCAATCAGAACGCCAAAACAAAACGCTGGGGTATGGCAACGGTCATTCATATTCTTGAGCGTATGGATTACATCGGTCACACGGTCAACTTCAAGACCTACCGCAAGTCCTACAAAAACAAGAAACTGTATGAAAATCCGAAAGAGAACTGGCTTATCATCGAAAACACCCATGAGCCTATCATTTCTCAGCACGATTTTGACCTTGTGCAGGAGATACGCAGTCACAAGAAAAGAAGGCAGAAAAGCGGTACGGTAAGTCCGTTTGCAGGAATGGTCTACTGTGCAGACTGCGGTAACACTCTCTATGTCGGCAGGGCGCAGACCTTATCGCCAAATCAGGAGCATATGATGTGTTCCACCTATGCACACGATTCTGACGAATGCACCGCCCACTACATCAGGACTTGCGTACTGACCGAAATAATCCTCGGTGAACTGAACAAGCTCTCACAGTTTGTAAGGGACAATGAGGACGAGTTTGTCCGCAGGGCAATGGAAAACTCCGCAGCGACACAGGACAGTGAGATGCAGACCGCTAAGAAAGCACTGAGGATCGCAGAAAAACGTATCAATGAACTTGATGACCTGTTCGAGCGTCTGTATGAGGATAATGTATCGGGTAAGATCTCCGATGAGCGTTTCGCTACGATGTCGGCAAGATATGAAGCGGAGCAAAGCAAGCTGAAAGCCGATGCTGCAAAGCTCTCTGATACGATAAGCCGCAAGGAGCAGAAGAAAAACGATGTGATGAACTTTGTTGGTATCGTCAAGAAGTATGAGGAGTTCACGGAGCTTACCCCTGAGATCATGCACGAGCTGATCGACAGGATCGTTGTTCACGCTCCCGAAGGCGGCAGAGCAAACCGCACTCAGCAGGTGGATATTCATTTCCGCTTCAACGTCGTGACAGCAACCGCAACGGCTGATTTTAAGCAGTATTATGTAAGAAGAAAGGCTGTGTAGAGCATTTTCTACACAACCTTTCAATTAAGACCTGAGATAGTTCTTTATGTGTACTCGCCTTTTCTTGCAGGAGTCTTACTTGTCATGATCTGCGAGATAAACCTCTGCTTGTTCTCCAAAGTCTGATACGAATACGCATCGAAAGTGCCTTTGGTAACATAGCGAAAAATCTGAACCTTTTTATTCTCATTGCCCTGTCTGATAATTCTACCGGCGCGCTGTTCCAGATCCGCCGGTCGCCAGGGGATGTCAAGGTCATGGACGGCAATAAGCTTCTTTTGTACGTTAGTTCCTGTGCCCATTTTGGCGGTTGATTTTACTTGGTCAAGCTACGAACATCTGTAAACTGCGGTTTCAGACGATTTTGCTAAAGCCCACCAACAAAGCTTGACTGAAAGGACGAAAATACGATGATTGATATGATTTACAACTGCCGACAGGCTGATTTGACAGTCACAACTGCTTCTGCGGATTGGAATTCGCTCTGTATGAGATTAGAAAATACAATGAATGTGGAACAAGTAGAAATGCTCCACGATTTACTGGACATTCAAAGTGCTGTTACGGCTGAAAAAGTGCGTTCCTCATGCAAGGAAGGATTCAAAGATGGCGTGAGACTGATGCAGGGAGTTCAGAACTATTCATAATTGTAAATAGAGATATGCTTTCAAATGTAACACAATGAGGGGTGCTATTTCTCTGGAATATATGTGTATCATTTTGCAATACTATACAGTCTGTAAACACACGCAGCTTTCAAGTGAAAAACATCGAAGTTTCCAAAGTGAAAAACACCGAAATGTTATTGACATTATGACTAATTTATGGTATAATGTCAATATCCAGTGAATGTCCACTATATAATCGACTCATTTTATACAGGAGGTATTATCATGCCTAGAGATTACTTTAAGAAAACTCTGGCAGGCATCTTCGCACTTGCGATAGTTGCATCTGCCACTCCGCTTGCTCCGTTTGCACCGCTGCTGGACAGCATTTCGATCACCGCATCTGCGGCTGAGACCGAAGATGGCTTTATTTATGTTGTTAACGCTGATGGAACCGTCACGATCAAAGGCTACAACGGCGCAGGCGGAGATGTTGTCATACCGTCAACCATAGACGGTGCTGCTGTTACCGCTATCGGTAGAGAGGCATTTCATTCATGTAAGGGCATCAATAGCATAACGGTTCCCGAAGGTGTTCTTTCGATCGGTACCGCCCAAGATGAGTTCGGCGTATTTGAAGATTGCTCTATGCAAAGCATTTCACTTCCTTCCACACTTCTGTATATCTGGTCTTGTGCTTTTGCCTCAACTCAACTTACAGAAATCACATTTCCTGATTCCGTTATAAGAATCGGTGATGAAGTCTTTTGGGGATGTACTGAGCTGAAAAGTATAACAGCACCTTGCAGAACCGCAGCAAAAGAGGAACTGTGGAAACCAAAAGAATGTTCGCCTGAAATTACTTATAATCATGTTTATGAGGCTGGTGCGGACGTGTGTGCGTGCGGAAAGACATCATATTTTGAATTTGATTCTGCTGCAGGAATCATCTCAGGATATAACGGCACCAATACATCCGTCAAGGTTCCTGAAAAGATCGACGGCATAGCTGTTACCGCGATTGCTGATGACGCATTTTCAGACTGTGATTTTATAGAAACCATCTCCGCTCCGTGTGCGGTATCAGGTGAATGGTCAAAGAACTGTAAGGCAGCGGTTTCGCACTATAATCATGTATATGCAAAAGGTGCTGCGGAATGTAACTGCGGTGAAGCATCCGTTTACGCATATGAAGAGAACGAAGACGGCACGATCACGCTTACAAGATATTTCGGCGGCGATTCTGAAGTCGTTGTTCCGGCAAAGCTTTTCGGAAAAACTGTTTCTAAAGTTACAGGTGCATTTTATCATAACGGCAACATCACAAAGGTTGTGATCTCCGAAGGTATCACTTGCATTGATGACAGCTTGTTCCAAGGCTGCGGTAATCTGAAAGAAGTCGTACTCCCGTTATCCCTGAAAACGATCGGTATGTATGTTTTCTGCGATTGTACCGGACTTGAATCCATTACAATTCCGGAAAATGTTGAAACCATCGGTATTCAGGCTTTCCAGTATTGCAGTAACCTGAAAGAAATCCATATGCTCGGAAAGACACCGCCGGAAACACACTGGACTGCATTCTCTACGGAATGCAATAGTGTTGAAAGCATTTATGTTCCGTATGGCACAGAAGATGACTACGAAGCATTCCCGTTGCTTTTCCCGCGTGAGGATGTATCGGAAGTACCGACGATCATTCATCCGCCATATCCGTCAGCAACATATGTACTTGGCGGAAAAGGTGAAAACTTCACGAATTCAGCCGATTCGGATATGATGCTGACAGAACCGGAAAAACCGCTCGCTGACGGCTATGCCTTTGCCGGCTGGTACACCGATGATACTTTCACAACAAAGTTCGATTTCACAAAAGGAATCGATGACGACATCAAGATCTACGCAAAGTGGGAAGAAACAGCAACTGTCACATTTGATATGCAGGGCAACGGTACACAGATCGCTCCGGTTTCCATCGTGAACGGTAATACAATCACAGAACCGGAAAAGCCGTCTGTTGACGGTTATGTCTTTGACGGATGGTACACTGATAAAGACTGCACAGACGGCAATTTGTTTGACTTCAGTACGCAGATCACCGATGATATCACCCTCTATGCCAAGTGGAGCAAAAGCAGAAATGCTATCCTCGATTCCAACCTGACATATGAAATCGACGAAGAAGGCGTTCTGACCATTACGGGCGATGATACCGCATTTCCCGACTGCGTGGATAATTACGGGGAAATTCGTGTGTGGTGCGCTGAAATTGATAAAGTAACAAAAATCGTATTTGATACACCGAATCTGACGGCAATCGGTACGGCTGCATTTATCAATTTTACTGCGCTGGAGAGTGTCGAGCTTCCTGATACCGTTGAGACGATAGGATCTCAGGCTTTCCGAAATTGTAAGGAATTAGACACAGTGACAATTCCAAGCAGCGTGACGAGCATTGGTATCAATTCATTTAATGGTTGTGCAAGCTTGAAATCGATCAGCATTCCGGAAAGTGTCACAAGCATTAGCGATTATACATTTGCGAGTTGTTCGCTTTTAGCATCCGTAAAAATGGGCAGCAAGGTTGAAAGTATTGGAAAAAGTGCATTTGATGGATGTGCAAATCTGAAATCAATTGAAATTCCGGACGGTGTTACAAGCATTGGCAATTATTCATTCAGGGGGTGTTCAGCTTTAACATCAGTTAACATCGGAAAAGGCGTTGCAAGTATTGGAACACAAGGATTTTCAGATTGTATCGGATTAACGTCCATTACATTTCCTAATAGTGTTAAAAGTATTGGAGCTCAAGTATGTTCCGGTTGCACAGGCTTAACATCCATCACATTTGGAAGCAGCGTAGCAAGCATTGGAATGGGGGCATTATACAAATGTTCAAGTTTAACATCTATTTCATTTAATGGAGATATGCCGAATGCAATAAATACAAACGCATTTGTAGGCATCGGCACTGTGGAAACTCCTGTAAGTCTGTTCTATCACACCGACAATCAAACATGGGACGGCATTGAAGAAGCTGTGCATAGCAAGCAGTGGAACGGCGGTTACTTTGAGGCGATGTCGGCTGTTATAAAGGGATATTCTGTTTCCTATGACGGCGATATCACAATTAAATTCCACTACCTGGTGTCTGATTTCTATAATAACGGCTACGTCAAATTCAGTGATGGAACACAGGTCAGTGCATCAGATGCGGTCAAAGATGCAAACGGATACTGTGTATTCCCGATCAGTATGCCTGCAAAGAATATGTACGATGAGATCACCGCACAGTTCTATGATGAGAATGATGTGGCTATCGGAAATGCTGTTACATTTGATCTTGAGACATACATGGATAAGGTCAAGGCATACGATCCAAACTATTCTGATTTTGTGGACAGCTTCCTCGAATACGGCAAGCAGGCTGCTGCTTACTTCGGCAACACAAATGCTCCGGCTTCTACCAAGACATATGATTACACTTCTATTATCTCAACTCTGGAAACGAACGGATATGATGTGCTTCCTGATATGGGCAGCAACTATGTTGGCGCAACCATGCTGCTGAAATCCACACCGATTCTCCGCCTGTACTACAAAGAGGAAGTAGACGGTCTTAACTTGGGCGACAACGAGAAATGGGATACCAACGATATGAACCCTGATCTGACATTCATCCAGAAAACAATCAGCGCAACCAATTTTGATACAACATTTAATGGTTACTCGGTCTATCATTACTTCTACAAGGCATTAGGAGCCGGTGATGAAAAGCTGATGAAGCTTTGTGCTTCACTTTATGAGTTCAGCAAAGCTGCAGATGCTATGGGCAAATGATGAAAGGAGAAACACATCACATGAAAAACATCTATACAGCACCTGAAATTGACATTGTATCTTTTGAGACAGAAGATGTCATCACGACTTCAACCAGAATCGCCAATGATCCCAGCAATGATGAAACATCCGGTTGCTGAGCGTTTCTGTTGATATTCAAAATGCCGTCTGATAACAGGCGGCATTTTTGTTTTATCGTATGCGTCGATTGTTTGTCGCATACTACGAAAGAAAATGTACAAAAAACGCCGTATATCATTCGGCCGCAAATGCTGTATTTGTGAATTCCTACAAATTACATAAAATATATTGCAATCCGAAAAATAATTATGTATAATATATTTGCAGCACAACATGATGCAAAACGGAAAATGAATGGAGGCGAATGTATGAAATGTCAAAGCTGCAACGCTGAAATCAAAGAGGGCAGTCGGTTCTGTATCAAATGCGGAGCTCCCGTATCGGGAACCGCTCCGGAGGCAAACGGAATAAACGATGCGCCCGCAGCCGGACAGGCAGCCGCAGAGCCTGCACCGGCTGTAACGGCCGAGCCTGTGAAGGAATCTGCTGCGGAGGCTACTGATGAACCGAAGGCGCAAAAGCAGAAAAAAGCCAAAAAGGAAAAAAGCGCAGCAGAGAAAACACCCCGCGCTTCCCAAGCATTGAATCTGCTGACGCCCGCGCAGAGACAGTATGTGATCCCGCTGCTTGCTCTTCTGATGATCAACGTGCTGAGCTATGTGCTTTGCTCTGTTGCTCTCATTGCGACAAAGACGATGCTCTCACCGGTAATGCTGTATCTGCTCCGGTTTCTCGGATATGCAGCGGCGGCCGGCGTACTCTGGATCGGCAGCAAAAAAATCACCGGAAAGAACCGCATTGCGGATGCCGTGTTCCTGCTTGGCCTGATTGCCGCCGAACGGATCATTGCACCGCTTTTCCTCAACCGACTCAACGCGCTGGAACTTACGCCGAATCTGATTCGTGCCGGTGCATATCTCGCAGCGGAGCTTCTGATTGCGGCGCTGATGCTGATTCCGCTGGCAAGCCTGTTTTCACCGAAGGACAAATGCAAACAGGGCGGAAAGCTGTCCGCGTTCTTCTTCCTGCTGCTGTCGCTGTTCCTCCCGAATATTCTTGATTTCACAATTACCGTTATCAATCAGGATGCACCTTCCTTCCTGCAGACCTTTGCCCGAAAGACCGCTGCATCATTTCTCACGGCGGGCTTTATTTCGCTTGCCGTCGGACAACTTCTGAAAAAGCAGAAATCCGAAAAGCAGGAAGCCGAAAAGCAGAATGTCGAAAAATTGGAAACCGAAACACAGAATGTCGAAGCACAGAATGCCGAAAAGCCGGATGCCCCAAAACAGGAAGCCGAAAAGCAGGCAGGCGGCTTCGGGAAGATTGTAAAGCTGGCAGCCGGCGCAGTCTGTCTTGCCGGTGCATGTGCGGTTCCGGTTGTTCTGGATCTGGCAAGACCGGTTCCCGTGCGGATCAAGGAGGATATTACCGGTTATGTGCTGCAGGGGAAGATCTACCTCATGCAGGGAAATATGACGGATTCCGCAAACGCTTTTCAGCAGGCAGGCGAGCATTGCACGGCGTGGAATACGGTTGCCGGAGGAAGCGGCTATACAGTGCCTGAACAGTATGCGGACGACACGATACTCAATTATCTCGCGGCACTGCGTTCCGGCACCGACAGCCTTGCCCGCCGGATCGTACACAGTACCACATCCGAAGATCTGGATCTCTATGGTCCGATCATTCTGGAGCAGTTTGCCGCCTCCGATCAGCTTGATGAAACAATGACTGCATTCCGCAGGGAAATTCTTTCCGTCTGCGCGGGCAGGGAAATCTTCGTCAACAATTATCCGTCCGCGGATGCACTGCAAGGCAAGGCAAAGGAGATCGGACAGGCGATTGATCCGAAGTCTGTGGATAACTCCTATTCCGTACAGCTCACAATCGCAAAAACCTTCGGCGCTGCACAGTCCGGTGAGATTTCACCCGACACGCTTGTGAATAACATGCTTGAGCTTGCGGAAAACCAGACGCACGATATCGCCTGCCAGTACGCTGCTGCAATGGTCGGCTCTGAAAATGTCTGGGACAATGCACCGCATCTGGACCGCACCGCAAATGCTGCTTTGCGCTTCCTCTCTCTCTGGGAATCAGAGGGGAAGCCTTCTGTAAATGCCGAACAGAATTTGCAGGTTAATCGTCAGATTTGCAGCATGCTGCTCAGGATTCAGCATGAAGACGATGCTGTTCAGATCCTTGAACCGCTTGTGCGTGATAATCCGGAGGACGGAGAAAGCATGAAGCTCCTGCTGAACTGCTATCTGAAAGCGGAGGACAGTGAAAATGCCTTCACACTGGCACGGTCGATTCATGAAGCATATCCCGATGATATTGATGTGCTGCATGACTGCTGCATCGGTGCGCTCCAGCATCATGAGAATGCCGCTGCCGTGCAGTATGCGGATGAGCTGGCGCAGCTTTCGGTCAAAGACGGCAGAATGGATCCGGACTGCGACGCGCTGCTCTTTAACTGCGTTTCTTATATGTCATTCAATGACAGTGAAACCTGGACACGTTTCCAGTATGCGATCTATAACGGCGATGAGAAAACCGATCCTGAAATAAAGGCTGCATTGGAACAGAACAGCTTCCTGAATTCCTATGTTAAGATGATGTATTACGCCATGAACAAACGTGATTACGAAAAGGCGCTTGAGATTGCAGATTCTCTGATCGGGCAGACGGATTCCAGTGCAAAACTCTGGTATATGAAGGGTATTCTGCATTTTAACATGCGGGAATATGAAAAATCCGAAGAAGCGCTGCGCAAGTCTGATGAAATTCAGCCGAATGAAGGATCGACGATGTATGCACTTGCAAACACCTGTGACGCGTTGGAAAAATACGAGGAAAGCTATCAGCTCTGCAAACGCGTTGTTGCACTCTATCCGGCCGGCGCCAATCATGATGAGGACTGGTACGGAATCGTGCCGCATGCAAGAAGCCTGATGGGTTCGCTGGAGCAATATGTAAAGGAGAGTGACTGACCATGCTGGAAATCCTGTGTATCATCGTCTTTCTCGGCGCGCTGCTCGGAATGATTTTCTTTCAGTGCTCCCTTTTCATGGGCGGAGTCGTCGCAGCCGCTGCAATCGGACTTTTCATTTTCGGGCATTTCGTGCTGAAATCCGGAAAACTCCGGAAATGCCTGGGCGTCATTCTTTCCGCCGGGCTCCTGTGCCTCTGTTATTTTGTTCCGATCCGTTCAGGCGCCTACGGCACGCTGGATTATCAGGAGCAGGTCGGAAAGTTCTTTGATCTGCAAATAGGCGGCAACAGCAAAGGCGCCGCTGAGCAGTATGAACTGGTCGCCGGGAAATACGGTGAGGATGATACGCTGCGGTTTGCGAAGGCGCAAGGCGAGCTGGACAGCGGAAATATTACGGATGCCCAGAACACGGTTTCGACCTTTCAGAACCAGCACTCCCGGATGTATTACACGGTATCCGAGCAAATCATTCAGGAACAGTTCCGTACAGATGATGAGCTGTCCGCCAAACTGCTCGACCTTTATATCGAGGCAAGCAAGGATAATCCGGACTGGTGGTATCCGGCGAAGAACGCGGGCGGTCTGCTCTACGATCAGGGCAATTTCAATGAGGCTGTCTATTATCTGACCCGTGCGTATATCTATGACGAGCACCCCGACGGCGAAACCGCCTATTATCTCGGTTCCTGCTTCATGGAGACAGGCAATACGGACGAGGGTGTTCCGCTGCTGATCCAGGCTCTGGATTTCGGCGTGAGTGAGACGATCGAATCTCATATTTCGTGGTATCTGCATTCGGTTCAAAGCAAGGGAGAGGAGGCGGAACAGCATGAAGAAAACAAGTCTTAAACGAATCGCAGCCGTATTGCTGACATGCGTCATGACGGCTTCATCGACTGTCATGAATGTCAGTGCTGAGCCTGCCGCTGACAGCTGGCTGAATTATAAGCTCTCCTGGGACGGCGGCATAGAATTTAAGCTGGATAATCTGATGCCGCCCTCCGAGCCCGGTGACTATCTGAACGAGTCCCTGAAAACGACACAGCAAATCGTCAATTCAGCGCTCAAGGACCAATATCAGAATAGTTTTGCGAAAATCGCAAACTGGGCGACCAAAAGCAGTGAAATTGACAAAATCAATAAGCAGATCAATTATCTCAATCAGCAGAAGGAAGCCTTGAATATCAGAAAAGGTCTGGATATGTTTCGCATGAAGAATCCTTCGGTGTTTGATAAGGAGCAATACAATTATCTGATGAAGCTCAAGGACAAAGGTCTTGATAAACAGATCAACGCATTGAATAACCATAAGGCTGATATTGCAAAAGGATCTGCCAAGACGGGTTTTGCCAAAACAACTGGCAAGGTTCTGGGTGTGCTTTTTACCCTGAAATCATGCAAGGATTATTATGATAATCCGAAGGTCGGCTTCAAATCACCGACACTCGAACTGATCGGCAGCTCTATTAAGTCCTCCAGCGCGGTTTCCGGATTCTTTAATGAGGTTCCGGTCGTCGGTCAGATTGCCAGTGCAATCTACGGCGTCGCAGACCTTGCAGTCAATAATCAGGTGGTCGTGGAATTCTGCAACCGGAATGCTGACAACCTCGGATATATAGACGAAACCGTGAGCAAGACAAACGACAATATCCAGTATCTGTTTGAGTGGCTGTTTTTCAGCGATGTTGATGAACAGATCCGCCAGAACGAGGAGGAGCTCAGACAACGGCGCGAAAAGTACGGTCTTCAGACGCCGCAGGGCAGCGGTGTAGGGGTCTATAAGCCGAATATTTACCTCTATCCGGCAGAGGAGACCGAGGTTCAGGTTTCGTTCCGCTTACCGGATCTTCTGACAAAGACGATTCCGGAATACGGAACCGGGTGGAAAGTCAAAGCCTGTCCGGACGGAAGCCTGACTGCGGAAGGGCAGGAATACGGATTCCTGTTCTATGAGTCGGAGACCTATCCGCATTACTGGCAGCAGGAGAAGGGCTTTGTGATTCCGGCAGAAAACCGTGAGGCAGTCTTCCGCAGAATCCTGACCGGCTACGGACTGAATGAAACGGAGATCCGGGATTTCTGTGAATTCTGGTGCGAAAAGCTCGATGCGGATACATCCTATGCAATGTACCCGCAGCTCACGGAAGCGGTGGATGCCGCAATGCCGGCTGACATCACACCCGCGCCGGATACGGTTGTGCGTCTGTGGTTTGCATTCTCGCCGGATCAGACACCGGAAAGCACTGCGGTTCCGGAAGCCGTACCGCGAAAGGGCTTTACCGTGATTGAATGGGGCGGCCTTTTCCTGTAAAGAGATGTCTCCGACGGATCAGAATTGAGGGCTCCGCCCTCAAACTCCCGCTAAAGGGACATTGTCCTTTAAGGTAAGCGTCAGAATATGCTATCAAAGAAACAGACTCACCTCGAAGGTGGGTCTGTTTGAGTATCAAGTATTAAATGGCAAGCTAATCGTCCCGACAGGCTGCGAGAACAGTTTCGTCAGATACTGCTCTGTATCCACACCGTTTGCCTGAGCTGTGGCAGCGATCGAATACAGCACTGCGCTTGCTTTTGCTCCGTTCGCAGTATTGCAATGCATCCAATTCTTCCTGCCCAGGGTAAAAGGGCGGATCGCATTTTCGGCTCGATTATTGTCAAGCGGAACATTGCCATCTTCTAAAAACGTGTAGAGATTCGGCTTTTCATGCAGTGCATAATTCACCGCCTTCGCCAGATTGCCGTTTCCGCTGACCTGTAAAGTTTCAAGCCGCGCAAAAAGCTCGTCCAGCAAAGGCTTGATCTTTGCTAGCCGCTGTTGTTTTCTTTCTTCCGCTGTCATTCCTTTCAGCAGACTTTCTTCATGGTAGATGCGGTCGAAGCATTTGACTGCTTCTGTTGCGTATGATACGCCGTAAATCGGCTTGTCACTCGGCATTGCGTTGACAAAAGCGCGTCTAACATCACCACCTGTTGGAGTTGTCAATGGTTTGTTTTTCGTTCATTTCCCACCACATCCCACCGCATGAACGATTATTCAGACGGCATGATTTATACAGCGTTCAGCCGATATTTACGCTTGCCTCCGTTTCGGAATATCGTTATTCAGATCAGACCGCGCCGGTCATCATGTTCTGGAGAACAGGAACGAGGATAATTGCAAGGAGGATAAGTCCAAGACCTGCCATAAGCTGTTTCATGCCCTGAGACTTAGGACGGTAGGCGTAGAGAAGTTTTTTCGGAAACATTGTAAAGACCGATACAGCAAGCTATATAAAGTACGGAAATACGATGTTTTACTGAAAGGACGATTATCATGATTGATATGATTTATAACCTTCGTGTAGGCGATATTCACGCCACCGAGTTTTCTGACGAGTTCAACAAGCTCTGTATGCCGTTTGAAAATACGCTGAGCGAGGAGCAGTTTGATACGTTCCACAAAATCCTTGACTGCGTGAGCAATACAGCCGCCGCTGAGATGAGAGTTGCATACAAGGTTGGCTTCAAGAACAGCATTACTTTGATGAGAGAAATTTAGGAGTGATGGTTAAAGCAAAACATAATGTGTTTTGAGTATTGAAGGTAATTCTTGTTTGAATAGCCCTCTTTAATGTTGGTGAAATTTAAAACCAGACGAAAATTCACCTGAAAACAGAAAAAATTTGAATTAGCTATTGACTTTCAAACAAAAAATATGGTATAATGTTATAATATCATATTAGCTGAGTCTTAACCATCTTAAATCAATGAGATAATAAGACATAATGAACATTATATGAAAAGTATGATATTAATTTGTTGTAGTAGAAAGGAAAACTCAATATGAAAAGAATCACAACTTATCTTTTAGCTACTTGTATATTATTAAGTATGGGCGGATGTTCAACTACTAATGACCCGTCTTCTGCAAGTGAAAGTACGCCTATGGAATCTGAGGAGCATGCTAAGGATATTACATCTTCCGATGTTAATGATGATGCCACTTCGTCCGTAAAACCTTCGGTACTTAATTGTGCATGGAATGATGAACCGACTTCTTTAGATCTGATAAAATATAGCGGAGCTAATGATCTGAAGCTCATCTGGAATCTGTACGAACCACTTGTCAGAATCGAAAATGGTCAGATCATCGGTGCAGGTGCCGAATCATGGACTGTCAGTGATGATGGTTTAACATACACTTTTGAACTGCGTGATAATGAATGGAGCGACGGAATAAAGGTCAAAGCAGAAGATTATGCCTATGAGCTTAAACGGCAGGCAGATCCTGATAATATGTTTTCCTATGCTTCCGATTATTTTAACATTAAGAATTTTGAAGCAGTTTACAATGGAGAACTGGATAAGGATAAGTTAGGTGTATGTGCAGAAGATGATAATACACTTGTAATCGAACTGGAGTATCCTAACACTACATTCCTTAGTTCGGTAGAATTATATCCTGACAGATCTGATATAGTTGAAAAGTACGGAAATGATCATGGCTTTTCTCCTGATACAATGGTGTATTCAGGACCGTTTAAATTGACTTCGTGGGAGCATAACAGTTCTGTCGTTTTAGAGAAGAATGAAAACTATTGGGATGCTGGGAATGTCAAACTTGATTCCGTGAATCTTCACATCATAAATGACGAATCAACAAGACTGACGAACTTTCAGTCGGGTGCCATAGATTATGTATCCTGCTCAGATTCAGATCATCTGGAATTATTCCGAAATTCTGACGAAATGTATGAGGAACACGCTCAGTCGGCAAGAACATATATGTTCCTGTTTAATTGTAAAAATGAATTGATGAAAAATTCAAAAATAAGACAGGCTCTTTCATTAAGTATTAATAGAGATGAAATATGTTCGATTCTTGACAGTTCGCTTACAACACCTGCATACGGATTGATTCCTCCAGCAACAGTAGTCGGAACTCTTGATTATCGAAAGAATGTTGGTGAACCTCTGATAGAATTAGGGGATTCTGTTGAAGATGTCAAAGCACTTTTTACCGATGGACTTAAGGAGCTGGGCATTTCTGACAGTATTGAAGATATTACGATCACATTGAGCTGTCCCAGTGATAGTTTGTCGCAGGAAAATGCCGAATACTATAAAAATATGTGGGAGAAAGCCCTAGGTATTACCGTTGAGATTAATATGCAGGAGTTTTCCACATATAAGTCGCTAATTTGGTCTGATGAGTATCAAGTTGCTACCACTGCATGGGGCGGAAGTATTGAACCGAGATTTATGTTGACAAGATGGCTTCCGGATAATCAATCTCAATGGGATAATGATGAGTACTCAAAACTTGTCGAGGAAGGTGAACAATCTTCCGATGAATCTGTTCGTCTGAAGAAATATGCTGAAGCTGAGAAGCTCTTAGTTGCTGATAACGCAGCGATAGCACCGATAAAATATGACGGATATTCTATTTTTTACTATAATTACGTACATGGTGCGGTAAACGATCCATTTAGTAATGTCGGTTTTAAAACAATGTATATTGAATGATATGACACGAAAAAAAGTGAAATGGCTCTTTGGACGGTTATTCGCAATGATAGCGGTCGTTTTTTTGACGCTAACAGCAACATTTTTTTTAGTTCATACTATACGGGGCGATCCGTTCACCAGCAAAGTGGATGCTCTTGATCCTAAAACCCGTCAACAATACATTTTAAGATACGGAACAGACAAGTCAATTTTAGAACAATATGCTATTTTTTTGAGAAATCTCGCAAAGGGTGATTTGGGCGTTTCACTTTCAAATAATACCTCAACAGTAAATGATGTCATTAGGAACTGTATGCCTTCATCTTTGATCGTAGGAAGTATCTCTTACTTTCTTAGTTTTGTTCTGGGCTTTTTAGCGGGCATAGTATGCTCTTATTCAAAAAATAAGTTGTTAAGATCAGTTCTCATCACTTTATTTATGCTTGGTATTTCTATTCCAGTTTTCATAGTCGCACCCGTTTATCAACAACTATTTTCTGTTAAGCTGGGCATTTTACCCGCGTCAGGATGGGGGAAACCCGAAAACTTGGTATTACCGATTATTTCAATGATCCCGATCACGGCTGTTCATGTTTTTAAACATACCAAAAATGGTATTAAAGCAGCACGTAATTCAGGATATTACAGAGCAGCAAAACAGAGAGGTTTTTCTGAGATATACATATTCAAACGACACATTTTGAAGAATGCCTCTCCGGCTCTGTTGACTGTGATAATATCGGGAGTTTCAGGATTATTTACAGGAGCATTTGTAATTGAGAAGGTTTTTGCCATTCCCGGTATAGGATTCAGCTTTGTTACAGCAATCAGTAAGCGCGACTATCCTATCATCTTAGGGCTAAATATAGCGTTTACTGGCATTTATGTCATATTTATATTGTTAGGCGATATTATTCAAGCCCTGTTATTCCCAAGATTTAAAGAAGGACAGTATTAAATGAAAAGCAAAAAAATGTTCATTATAGCACTATGTTTACTTATGAGTATAGTTTTGCTTTGTATTATCGGACCAATTATTAGCGGACAAGACCCTTTTAGTCAAGATTTGTCTATAAGATATAGTAAGCCTGATGCAAGCCATTGGTTTGGAACAGATTCTTTAGGAAGAGATATTTTTACTCGTATATGTTTAGGTGGACGAAACACTTTGTATATTGCGTTTCAATGTACGCTTATCACAACTGTTTTTGGAAGCATATATGGTGGAATCTCAGCTTTTTTTGATAAAGCAGATCGCTTTATGATGTCGTTTCTTGATGTTATTGCATCAATTCCTGGAATTCTAATTGCAATAATGATTCCACTCTGGTTTGACAGCAAAAGTGTTTTTGTGGTCATTCTTGCTATTTGTCTGACTGGATGGTGCAAAATGGCAAGACTTGTAAGGAATTTGCTAAAGCCCCTAAGGAAGGAAAATTATATTATAGCAGCAAAGGATTTGAGAAAGAGCAATTTTTATATTATTCTACGTCATTTATTGCCTAATTCATTTCCGTCTATTATTTCAAGAGCTATTCTATCAATACCCGAGTTTATTTTTTATGAATCATTTCTGGGATACCTAGGAATTGGGGTACAACCTCCTGAAACAAGTTGGGGGAGTATGATATCCTCCGCTCAACATAATTTCCTGTTTCATCCATATACATTTATTTTTTCATGTTTATTGTTGGTTCTAACAATTGTATCCATTTCTTGGGTTGGTGAAGCTATAAGTGATGGCTACAACGTCATTATTACTGAAGATTATATACCTAAAATAACGAATGATGTATATAGAGAGAAATTTGGTGAAAACGACTTAGTATCTGTTCGAAATTTGCAGGTAAAGTATAATGATCATGTCGCAATTGGTAATGTCAGCTTTAATATCCGATATGGCGAAATATTGGGGTTGGTTGGTAGTTCCGGCTGTGGAAAAACAACAATTGCAAAAGTTCTTTCGGGAATGATACACCTATATAATGGAATTACTTCTCCAAATTCCCTGATTTATTTCCGTGGAAAGCATATCAATATTTCATCAAAGAATTATACAAAACAGTTAAATGCTAAAAATGGCGTCTCTGTTATTTATCAAGATGCATATTCCTGCCTTGATCCATCCATGAAAATTGGAAACCAGCTAAAAGAATGTATTAGAATATCTGACCGTATCTCAGGCAAAAATCTTACCGAACGTGCGATAGAACTACTTGCAAGTGTAGGTTTGAAAGAAAATGCTGATTTTATTCTAAAACAATATCCACACCAGTTATCAGGTGGAATTGCGCAAAGGGTTGTAATTGCAATGGCGATTGCAGTAACTCCCGTACTATTGATCTGCGATGAGCCAACTTCCTCGCTGGACACGATCACCAAGAAACAAATATCTCAATTGATCAAAAAAATTGCTGATGAAAGAAAAATCTCTGTATTATTCATATCTCACGATATAGAAACAGTTCGTCAAATCTCTGATAGAATCATCATCATGTCTGATGGTTCAATTCAAGAAGAGGTCATGCCAGAAAAAATTGAATTTTCAGATAATCCGACTACCAAAGAACTTGTTGATGCAGCACGTTTTGAATATAAAGAGAAGGGCGATTTCCATACCCAGAAAACTATCCTCAGGGTACAGCATCTTAAGTATAATTATCCAAGCAGCACTAAGTGTGCAGTATATGATATTAGTTTTAAACTGAAAAGAGGGGAAACTTTTGGAATATTGGGAGAATCTGGGTCTGGGAAAACAACGCTTGGAAGACTGATATCAGGACATATGAGAGCAGCCCAAAACACAATTATTTTGGAAGGCGAAGAAATAAACCCACAATACATCTTTCAAAATGCTTTATCTGCGTTTGATCCTCGAATCACAATTGGGGAGTCGATTATCGAAGGGTTAAGCAAAATCTCCAAAGCACAAAAAAGAATGATTCAAAGCAAACTAATGACATCTGTCGGGCTTAATCATAGTTTATTAGAAAGATTTCCCCGTGAGTTGTCGATAGGACAATGTCAAAGGGCTTCGATTGCAAGGGTGCTCTCCGTAAATCATTCATTTATTATCTGCGATGAACCAACTTCTTCACTTGATACAGTTAATCAAAAGTTAATACTAGAATTACTGTATGATTTAATAAGAAATGACAAAGTAACTTGTATTTTTATTTCACATGACTTAAATGTCGTTAGATTTATGTCGGATCGAATTGCGGTTATGTATAAGGGGAGTTTTTTAGAAACTGCTCCGGCGGAGGTGCTGTTCAGAAAACCGCTACATCCATACACAAAGGCACTTTTATCAGATACGTATATTCAGCAATCCTTGGATGCAATTGAAAACACAGGGATAACTACAGGTTGTCCCTATGCAAATAATTGCGAGTATTGCGTTGAAATCTGCAAATTACAAAGACCGGAATTAAAAAGGATTGGTAAAAAAACATTAGAAGAGCGACATCACTTTGTTGCTTGTCATTTAGTCGATAAGGAGGAGTAATATGCCTGTCATTGAGAATAACGTCGATAATGAAGAAGTTTTTGTTCCGAGATTGATTATTCTTCGGGGGTCTCCTGGGGTTGGCAAATCTACCATTTCTTCAAAAATATGTGCTTTAAACTCTGCTAAAAAGAAGACTCTAATATCTGTAGATGCTATGCAACATCTTGATTTGAGAACGCCCTCAAAAAACAAAGAAAAACTTGGAATTAAGCATAGTGCAATGCTAGCAAGTAGTTTTTTAGCTGAGGGGTTTGATGTCGTTATTGATTATGTATTCGATGATATAAATGATTTAAATAATGTGATTGATTTGATAAACAATTCTCACAATAATTCATTGCATTACTATCTTCAAGTATTCTTCTTAGATGCTCCGATAGAAAAGGTTGTTAAGCGAAACCAATCACGCAGTGGTAAGCGAGGTGAATATATGAATACTTCGCTTTTAAGGAAACTATATGAACGTGTTTCCATTAGTAAAGGTACAGTTCCGTATGAATTTATAATTAATACTGCTCCGTTAAGTGCGAAACAAACAGCCCGAGCAATTCTATCGTGTTCCCAAGCATATGTGAACGGCTATGCATCTGAGCTAATTGATGTTAAACTACCTGAAGCGGATATCAAACGTGCACTTGAAGAAGAAACTGATTAAATCAAATAATGAGGTGAGAAGAAAATGTTTGATTTCCACATTCATACCATTTACTCTGATGGAAAACTTCTGCCTAATTATATTGTTGATCTTGCAGATAAATATAACCGCTTAAGTGTGACTGATCATAATACGATAGGATTTTATTTATATCTATATGAAAACTATTCAGACAATCATTCTCTATGTAATAAATTTCGTATAGGAACAGAACTCACAATAGAAGGAGAACCAGATTATTTATTGTATCTCCCATATGATTCTCACACTACCGCTCCTCAACTTGATAAACTTTATGAATTTGAGAATATACTAACATCAATTCGATTAACCGAGGAAATAGCAGTTAAAGAAGCATATCATATTCTTGGTTTCAAAACATGGGACGAAGATATAAAAAATGTGAAGCAAAGTAGAAAAATTCACATTGAGGCAAGAACAATGGATTTAGCAGTGATTTGTGCTTCGAAACGAAAGAAAACAGCTATAAAGCCAGGAAGTGGATTTGAACAAATTGATCTCAGATTGGCAAGAGAAGCACGAAGAATGGCAGGAAAAAAATTACAATTGAGTTATGCTAGACCTTTTGATGTTGCATTATCAAATGAATGTTATATCGTTTTAGCTCATCCAATCCGCACTGCAATTAAACAAAATAGAAATTGCGATATAGAAATGCTATTGAGCAACTTAGAACAAATCTTGAAGTCGTTTGCTGAGTGCGGTGGAAAGACCGTTGAGTGGGAATATCTTGATGGAGAACTATCAGGAGTAAGTGACAGGTATCCCGTTTTAAACAATCACTTTAATGATGTACGTAATACAGTTAAAAATGCAGTAAATAGATTTGACTTTCAGTGTATTTGGGGATCTGATACACATGATATTAAGATAAATCATGAATTGTATAAAAAATGGAATTTTTTAAATATGAGTACTCTTAGTCAATCAATTTCAGAATGGTTTTCATAGTTTTTATACTATAGCCTACGGGCACACCTATTTTCCGTTCCACACAAGTCCGATTAAGCATTGTGGAGCATACCACAACAGGCACAAACCCTATTGAAACGAATAACTGCAAGCTCTCGGAAACGCTCTGTAAGCGTTTCTGAGGGTTTTTTCTTTTCAGCGGTTAAGTTTTCCGCTCCGCAGGCTCGGACGGTGCTGTGGGGCATTTCCGTTCGCCAGACGGTCAAGCTGAGGTCGGCTCGGTAATGCCGTGACGGAGTTCATATTCACGCACACGGCGGTAAAATGTATTTGCCGACATATCCATTCGTCGCATAAAATCCCTGCCTGTGATATGTTTAGACTTCCATTCCCCATAGAGTAGACCGAACCTCGTCCAGTCGGTAGGGATAGTTTTTCGTCCCGTGTACTTGCCCTGTGCCTTAGCGATCTCGATGCCCTCACGCTGTCGCTGTTTGAGCTGCTCACGCTCCAACTGAGAGAGGGCAGCGAACACGGTCAACATGAATTTGCCCGTAGGCGTGTCGGTGTCGATTTTCTCCTTGTGGCTGATGAGTGTTACCCCTTTTTCAGTGAGGGTGTCGATGATGTTCAGTAAGTCTTTCGTGGAACGTCCCAGACGGCTGATACTCTCGATGTAGAGGGTGTCACCCTCATGCACATAGTAGTCCATGAAGCAGACAAGTCCAGCGGAAAGCGAATCCAGGATATTGTCATTCACTACCGCTTTGATGTGGCAGTATCGACTATATCCGTTGAAACAGGCAAATATGGAAAAAAGGTCGCATAACCGACGGTGTTATGCGACTACACTAAGGGAGAAAAAACTTCTATATCACTACGGTGCTTTCGCACCAGGGTTATCGTTTCCATAACCTTCAAGGAGGTTTACAACACCCCAGAGCGAAACACCGCCGCCGATAAGGCAGATGACGGATTTCAGTACGGTACAGGCAGTTGTGATGAAAGAAGAAGTATCTACAACGCCCGAACCTGCGGCATACGCAGGCGTAGCAAACATTGCTGCCATACAGAAGAAGGTTGTCATGCCCATGATGAACTTCTTTGAGAGTTTACTGCCCTTTGCAAGCCACTTGTGCTTCGGGGCGGATGCAGTTGTGCCGTTTGCGGTAACATCGACCGCAGAAATATTCATGTTTTCCATACATAAGAGAAAGCGATATAAGGGATAGACCTGATGATCAGCTTTTTAAGCTTTTCGGTGCTGATCTGCAAACAGCAGAATTTTCCTTTCTGTCAGTATCGGCATAAAAAACTGCCGTAAAAGTAATATAATCAGCCCTTGCCCGTGGAATGGGTGCGGACTTGAAGCCGTCATAGCCCCTCATCTTCGATTCTCCCTTGTTTTCTCTCTCTGTTTTTGTTTTCGAGGTCTGTTTGCTGCTTTCTGAGCTTGTTCATGCATCTGTTCACGGGTGAACTGTCCTCGTTTCTGTGATTTGCCCTTGTCCATGCCGAGATACTCTGAAAATGCTTTCTTGAAATTCTCTGTTTTCGCAGCAGAAAAGAAAACATGATAAGTAGGCGGTTCGGTACTTTTATCTTTTTTGAGGGCATAATCAATGTCGTATTTTCGTGCAGTTTTCAGAAAATCCCCGATATTCCTGTCCGAAACCTCAATGCTGTCGAGCTTTGACGGGGACTTTGCCTGCAACTGCTTGTAGGTCATTCGTCCCTTTTTCTCAGCCTTTGGCATAGAAAAGACCTCCTGACAAATTTCATCTGAAAATAGAAAAGCTCCTCATTTCTGAGAAGCTTAGTACGATATTCAATTTTGGACATAAAAATAGCGGACAGCGCTTCAATACGAAACACCATCCGCTATTTTCCATTATGTAGTTTGGTTGTCAACAGGCTTTCTACCGTTTGTTTTAGGGTTTCTACCAACTTTCTACCAACCTTATGGGCGGTAGGTATCTACCAAGTTTCTACCCAAAATCTTAAATTGGGTAGATTTTCGAGTTTGACGAAACAGCGCGATTTCTGAGGTTTCTACCTCAAAAAGTGACGTAAAATAGGGTTCTAAATGCCTCTAAATGACCACTAAGGGATACTAATGCCGAATAGCGTTACTTAGTCTCTCCTCATTAAGGTCATAATTACAAAAGCCAACTAATCGACCATATGAGAGCGTGAAATTCAGCAAGAACCGAATGAAGCGCAAAAGCATCGCCGCAAGGCGGTCGATGTTCATTGCAATGATGCTGAGAACAATCGATGATTTTGTTGTATCTTCTCTTTTTGTAAGCAGCAGACCCAGACCGAACTTGCGTTTTGCGAGGCTGAACTTTCGCTCCACTTCAATTCGATCTGTATTGTCCATATATGCGATCTTCTTTTCTGCCTTGCTGTCTGCATCCTTCTTCGGTCTGCCGAGTCTTTTGCCGGAAAGACGGATGCCATGACTGTTGCAGTATAAGATGTTGTCACGATTGCGATAGATCTGATCTGCAAGAACGCGCTCAGGATAATGTCCGGTGCGTTCCTTGTAATTTGCAATCGCCGTTTTCAAAACTGCACTCTCATTGTAGGCATCGAATGAAAGCTTCTCAATTCTGCACATCCCGGTTTCATCCACAGACAGATCCAGCTTGGCGCCGAACTCAACCAGAGATTTTGCTTTTCCTCTGACGATCGGGCGGATATACGGCTGACTGATGCTGACAATTCTGTTTTCAACGGAATGCGTGTTGTTGACAAACATATATTTGCTGCTGAGAATAAACTGTTTCCAGAATGTCGAATAAATGCGCATCGGATTCTGAAAGTTCAACGCCATTATTTTCAAGCAGATTCGTGAGATATCCAAGATTGCGGCGAATATATTGCAGCTGCTTTCTGATTGCTTTTCTAATCTTTTGGGTGCCGCGTTTTCTGCATTTTGCAAGTGCAAGATAATCCTTGCGAGCCTTTTGACGGTACATTCTGGGTCTGTAAAAACCGTATTTCTCACTGATCCGGCAGATCATGTCTTCAAGTTTTTCACGCGCTTCATTCAGCAGTTCAATATCCTGCGGATACTTGATATTCTGCGGCGCGCAGGTTGCATCAAGAATCAGTGTACCTGCGTTTTCGCGATCCGGTGCGGAATCCTGTTGATCAAACTGACCTGCATCTCCGCTGCCGCCGTCAGAATCATCATCGTTCTGCTGTGTGTTGTATGCGATGATCATTTCATTGATCTCGTTCAGCACATCTTCAGACAGACGCTTGCGGAATTCAACGAGCAGAGACGGCACAAACGGAATCTTGTCCTCATATCCGGGCAGACCGATAAAATACTGATAATACGGATTTTCTCTGATCTGTTCAACCAGTTCTTCATCGGGATAGTGGTATTGCTTCTGAATCAGCAGCGAACCGAGTGCCATGCGCAGGGGCTTAGCAGGCATACCGGTATGGCTCGGAAACAGCTTCGCATACTCGGCCTCGATTGTTTCCCACGGAATCATTGTCGCTTTCTTTACCCAGCGGTTATTCGGATTCATCTGCATTCCCTGCGGCTGATTGAAATCTGTAAATGAGATCTGCTTTTCTCTCTTGAATTTATACATGGCATCCTCCGAAGTGCAAGCTTTTTTCTCGTTTTCCGGCTTTTTCCGTGCACTTCTATTATACCATATATTATCGCTTTTGTCGATACTTCGCGGGTTTTATTTGGCTTGAGGAGAGACTACTTATAGCATATTTTCGAACAGAAAGCAAGAGAAAATCCCACAGCCGTGAAAACTGTGGGATTTTCCGGGGGTTAGTTTTGTTTCAGAAGAATACGTTTGAGCATTGTGACATCTTTGATATCAATTATCTTGTCGGGATAGAAGTCAAACAGATCGGCAGTCTGGGCATCTTCAAACGGTTTTTCGGAGGTGACCGCACGAATGAGTCTGACAAGCTGTGCCATGTTGTAGGTCTTTTCCGGAACTGTGCCGTCAGGCTCGATGCCGCCGACGAGCTTTCCGCTTGCATAGACACAGATATTATCGCATTTCTCAGCATATTCCACACCGCTGACAATATCGTCGTATTTGTCACCAATGTCGATCATGCCTTTTTTGCTCCAATCGTTTGTGGAATCCCAAGCTTCGCCGTAGTAGTTTCCAAGAATCAGCTGGATTTTCTTGTTGGAATTTGCAATCGCGTAGTCAGGCCATGCGACTTCGATATAGTAAATATCGTCTTTCCATTGTGTTGGTGTCACAAGTTTTGCGGCGCATCCGCTGACTTCCGTCTGGACTTGGTCATAGGTCTGCTGGAATACGAAAGAGCCGGGGATGGTTTTGTTTTCAAATTCTTCGATGCTGAAATAGTAGCGTACAGAAATGTCAGTATGTGCGGTCAGACAGTCGGTGTTGACAAAGAATGTCAGCTTGGTAACGCCTGCGCCTGTCGTTTCAGGCTTCTCCTGACAATATCCCGATACCCAGAAGCTGTCGCCGGAGAACAGTTCTGCATCGTTGACTTTTTCTTCCGGCGGGAAGTTTTCTTCGGGGAGCATGGTATCGTCACCGTTGTAGAGATAAAGACCTGCACACGCACCGACAAATGCCGCATTGTAGTCGATGGTGACTTCGTTGTAGATGTAGTCTTTGGTGATGTCGTTATGTTCGTCTGTGTCGTCAGGGCCGCCGACAAGAGCACCGTAGAGAACGTGCTTGTGGTCAGCAGTATCCTCACATTTGGTCAGTCCGGAAGCGGCTCTGTGGTGCGGGAATTTTGCGGCATTCTCACCGTATCCGACAACATAGCATCGGCCGAGCGAGTTGTCACCAATGAGGTATTCCATCTGCCCGAGTGCCCAGTCAGAGAATGCATAGTCTTTGTAGGGAGAATCAGAATACTTGTCTTTGCCCTTGTTGTATTTGTCATAGACAAGTGCACAGAACTGTGCAGCGGTGTTGTAGCGGGCAGAGCCCCATGTATCGAGGTAGAAGTAGCCGTTGGGCGTGATGATACCTTTTTTGCCGTCAATATAGGTGTGGAGCGCTTTTGCCTCCATATACCAGAAGTCGATGTCCTCATAGGGGTTTCTGCCGCCTGCTTCACGGTATTCTTCCGTAACATTGGGGTAGATGTCCTGAATTCTGCCGAGCAGAATGGAAACGCCGTTCCACATATCATTCCAGCAGTAAACATATCCGGGCGGTGCATAGTAATCGACATATTGCAGGCAGGCATCGAGATAATCATGGTCATTGGTGATCAGATAGAGCCAGCAGGCAGCGAATGCATAGTCATCTTCCCATTTGCTGGACGTATAGAAGCTCGCAGGGCCGTCAGCACCTTTTCCGACTTCCTTGTCATTTTTCTCGGCGAATGCAAAGAGTGCTTTTGCATAGTCAAGACATTTTTCAGCATATTCGGGGTCGGAATCGAGAAAATTGTAGTAATTGATCGCAAGGCACGCCGCGGATTCTGATACATCATCTGTGGTCGGAAGAGAAGAAGTCGCAAACCATGCAGGTCTGCTCATAGCGTCGATTTCCGGGGACTGCCAGTATTCGTGGTCGATCGCGCCGTCACCGACCTGATAGCAGAAAGCAATGACATCGCCGTTTTTGTCGCGGAACGTGGAACGCATGAAATAGTCACAGAAATAGCGGCAGATTGTTTCCGCGTGTTTATCCTGACCTGTCTTTTCGTATGCTTCACGGAATTCATAGTAGCCCCACGATACGGTCGAACCTGCATACGCTTCGGGCAGACCGAATTTCACATGGTCGCCGGCATCGTGGAAACCGCCCGAAACGTCTACTGTACCATCGCCGTCAGGGTCGAGAATGTCCTGATACTGCTTGATAAAGGAGTCGGGAAGATTGGTAGCAGTGCTGTTGAGGGGTACTGCCGCATCGTAAATATGGCAGTCGCCGCGCCACGGGAGCAGATTGTTCTCGCTGATGCCTGTGCCGCACATATTGGCGTCATAGAAGAACATGGAATACTGGAGCAGTTTTGCCCAGTTGCGGTCGATCTCGTTGTAGTCGATTTTATTGGGCGTTGCTGCTGCGGACGCAGAGAGCGTGACGCTTGGCAAAGCCGCACACGCCATGACGCTGCTCAGCAGGAACGCCGTGATTCTCTTTTTCGAAGAAAACATAGGGTAACCTCCTTGAATGGATTCTGTTGCTTTTATTTTACAGTATTTTCGATGCTTTGTCAATGGGCAAATCAGAAAAAACCGCTTCTGTGCAGAACAGAAGCGGTTTAGCTTATATCAGATGAAATTCTTCCAAGAAGTATCGGAACCCATAAAGTCCGCGAGGAAATAATTTAAGATCGCATTTGCATCGTCAGCGGTAACAGTCTTGTTTCTGCAAACAGCAGCGCGTGCAAGTTGGTCAGCTGTCAGTTCGGAGGGAATTTCCATGACGCTGTAGAGATAGTGGATCAATGCGGCGTTTGCATCGTCAGCTGTGACCGCACCGTCAGCGTCAATATCGCCGAAAGCGACAGGACAGTATGCCATCATGCACTTGAAGTCATCAGATGCGATCGCTGCGAAATCATCTTTGGAAAGTGCCGAAACGGTATCGAACATCATGGTCGGCTGATTGTTTTTGACACCGAGTACATCCAGAATGGTAGCTCCGATCAGCGCGTGTCCGAGGGGCGTAGGATGTACGTCCTTTTTCAGAGTGTTGACATAGATCCAGCCTGTGCCGTCAAATGCGCTGAAAACATCTGCGCATTTGAATGTTTCAAGTTCTTTGATCGGATCATTGAGTTTTTGAAGTGTACCGACAACAAAGCTTCGCAGTGTATCATAGTCACCTGACAAATCCTCTCCCTGATAGGTGGTGGTATAGGAATCGACAGGATTATAGAGTGTCTGCATGATGATATCTGTATCACTGTTGAGTGTACGAAGTTCCGATTCAATTTTCAGGAAATTGCTTTTAGCTGTTGAAATGTACGGGCGAAGTTTGCTGTTCATACTGACCACAAGGCTGACAAGCGAGCCGTCTTTCTGCAAACGCTTTGCCATATCAGTAAGGCTTTCGCCTTCTTTTTGGAGATTTTTCTCTTTGATGAATTCCTTTACGGGTGTGAGCAAATCGTTTGCACCGATGCTGATGCAGATGAGGTCTGCATCCTTGACGGCTTTCTGGGTGTCCTCTTTTGCGATAACATCCAGCAGGTCAGTCGTTGTTGCACCGCTGACTGCAAGATTTGTCATAGAGTATCCGCCGTATTCAGCAACGTAGTCATAGTAACCGAAGCTGCCTTCTGCCAAGCCGTAGCCTGCGGAAATACTGTCGCCGAGAACAAGCATCTTTTTTTCTGCGGCGGAAACAGGCGTTTCGGATTGTACGGAAACGACACAGACTGCTGCCATCATGCAGGCAGTCAAAGCGGATGTGATACGATGGATTTTCTGTAACATTAGAGATCTCCTTTTCCTTTTGAGTTATCAATCTGCGGAATCAAATGTCCGCTTATATATTTTATCAGAAAATAAGCGCTTTGTCAACAGAAATTTCTGTTCCTGAAGCGGGTAAATATGCCCAAAAAGGACACCTCCGAAGCATTTAGCATATCGGAGGTGCAGTATTCATTCTGGTAATCATTCAAACGAGTAGTCCTTGATGTCATAAATTTCCATGGAATCCGAAGTGCTTTCAAGGAGCCGCGCACCCACGAGTTTTCCGCCTGCATAATACCGATAAGCCGTATAGTATACAGGTTGTTGTGTGCCCCTGATCTCCACAAGCCAGATCTCACATTGATAGGTGTTTCCTTTTATGACAGAAGCAAACCTGCTGTCTAACTTTGTACTGTACACATCTGCGTTATCCGTTGCAAAGAACAGTACATCGAGATAAGGAAGCTGTAAATCGGCAACATCATGCCATTGGAAGAAAGATTTCGACTTGACGCTGCCGTTTTCGTCGAGAAGCTGTTCTTTTTTGGTAAGCATTCGTTTCGCAAAACCTGTGCGCTTTGTGGATTCGCCGCCGTCAGGGGAAATGATGACATTGTATTCCGAAACGGACGGAGCCAGCGAATAGTCTGCGTTCATGGTATATTCCACCGCATGATAGGAAATTTGCTTTCCATCGAATTGCTGTGCGATCTGTTCGGCATATGACGTATCGCTGTCGTTGGATTCGGTTGTGAGTTCTCCCTCACGGTAGTCAAAATTCAAGTGACGAAGGGTACGTTCATAGAACGAAAGTTTTCCTGCAAGAAGAAGATACACGCCAAGAAGAGCCGCGATAATCATTAGGATAATGAGCAGCTTGATTTTACGGGACTGTTTGGCTTCTGCGCCGACAGCATCTGCAAGCGGTTCATATTCCTCAGTAACCGGCGGAAAATTCGGCTTTATGAGTTTCGGGACAACTTCTTCCGCAGTCTGTTCTGTCAGATTGTTCTGTTCTTCATTCATGTTCTTTTCCGCCTGTCAGAAAATTGAGCAGCAGCGTCAGCCCTGCAATGACACCAATCACAATAAAGATACCGAGCATACCGATACCCATATAGCGGAGATTTTTTACAAACTCCATCGGATGAAAGTCTAAGAAAGCCATCATAGTATGATACTCCTTTCAGGATCAAAGGAAGAAGTTCAGGATCAGACCGCCTGCGATGACAGATGCGATCTGACCGGAAACGTTAACGCCTGTGGCCTGCATCAGCAGGAAGTTGGTCGGGTCTTCTTTGAGTGCCAGTTTGTGCACCACTCTGCCCGACATCGGGAATGCAGAGATACCTGCCGCACCGATCATCGGGTTGATTTTCTTTTTGAGGAACAGGTTCAGAACTTTTGCAAACAGAACACCGCCTGCGGTATCCATGATAAAAGCGACCAGACCAAGTCCGAGAATCAGCAGGGTATTGAACTGCAAAAAGTTTTTAGCCTGCATCTGGGATGCGATCGTGATGCCCAGGAAGATGGTCACAAGGTTTGCAAGGACTTTTTGTGCGGTTTCGGAAAGGCTGTCAAGCACACCGCATTCACGCAGCAGGTTGCCGAACATCAAGAATCCGACGAGAGCAACAGAAGCTGGCGCGATCAGACCTGCGATAATGGTAATGCAGATCGGGAACAGGATGCGTGTGGTTTTCGAAACAGGACGCTGGGTATATTCCATGCGAATGGTACGTTCTTTTTTAGTGGTCAGCAGTTTGATGATCGGCGGCTGAATAATGGGAACGAGTGCCATATAGGAATATGCAGCGACCATAATTGCGCCGATATAGTTGGAAGCGAGTTTTTGACCGACAACGATCGAGGTGGGACCGTCGGCTGCACCGATAATAGCAATAGAAGCTGCATCGTTGAGGTCAAAGAACATAGATGCCAGACAAAGCGTGAAGAAAATACCGAACTGCGCCGCTGCGCCAAAGAGCATCAGCAGAGGATTGGAAAGCAGCGGACCAAAGTCGATCATAGCACCGATACCGATAAACAAAATCAGCGGGAATAATTCGTTTGCAATACCTGCATTATATAGAATGCTGAGCGGACCTTCTTCGAGTCCCTGTGTGACCGCACCTGACAGCGGCAGATTGACAAGAATCGCGCCGAATCCCATCGGGAGAAGCAGACTCGGCTCCATATCCTTTTTGATGGCAAGATAGATGAGAATGCCGCCGATTGCCCACATGACAATCATTTTCCAGTCGAGGTTCAAGAGATTTTGATAGAGAACTTCCATAAACACGTTCCTTTCAATATTAAATCGTAGGGCGGATACCTGCAAACAAAAAGACTTCTATCGCAGCAGTCCGATGATCATTGCAGGCTGATGCGATAAAAGTCTTGCCAATTATGATTCGTGCGGACAGATGAAGCTGTCGGGCATGACGACGCGAACCACAAAATAGGATGTCATATATTTTGCAGGCTACTCCCTTTTACCAAAGACAAGCATACCACAAATGTTGGAAAATGTCAAGAGCGGCGGACAGAAAATCCGAAGAATCCGCAGATTTCTTGACAAGGGGATATGAAGATGCTATAATAGTATGGAATTCGAACAAAAAGGGGCTGCGTGAAATGAAAATCGTATTGGGCATGAGCGGCGGAGTAGATTCTGCTGCCGCAGCATATGTTTTGCAGCAGGCAGGACATACCGTGGCAGGTGTCACGCTGGTGATGTATCCCGAAGTGCAGCCTGATATAGAAGGAGCAAAGAAAACCGCACAGCGGCTTGGTATTTCGCATACAGTAGTCGATTGTTCTGCGGCATTCAAGACGAATGTGCTGGACAATTTCGCCGCCTCTTATCGGGACGGCGCAACGCCGAATCCCTGTATCGTTTGCAATCCGACCGTAAAATTTGCAGCTCTTATTTCACATATGGAAACAATCGGTTTTGACGGCATAGCAACCGGGCATTATGCGCGGCTTGCAAAAAATGCACAGACAGGAAAAACGGAGCTTCTTCGCGGCTTAGATGCTTCCAAAGACCAAAGCTATATGCTGTACCGTCTGTCGCAGGAGCAGCTTTCTCATGCAGTTTTTCCGCTTGAAGAATATGAAAAGCCGGCAATTCGGGAACTTGCAGCGCAGCAGGGACTTTTGCCGCAGATCCCGAAAGACAGTATGGATATTTGTTTTCTTCCCAACGGCGACTATGCGGCATATCTGGAAGAACGTTACGGCTTTTTGCCGCAAAGCGGTGAATTTCAGCTGTCGGACGGTACAGTTGTCGGAACCCATCAGGGACAGTGGCGGTATACAGTCGGACAGCGCAAAGGACTGGGCTTGGCGTGTGGGTATCCTGTGTACGTGACAGGGAAAAATCCTGAAAAGAATCTTGTCACAGTCGGAAAAGAAGAAGCACTGTTCGCATCTGCGTGTGAACTGCGCGACTGTAATTGGATTTCTGTTCCGCAGGATGTATCTGCGCTGACCGTGAAGGTACGGTACAGCCGCAGAGAAACAGGCGTGGAACTGACAGCGAATACAGACGGGACGGCATCTTTGCGTTTTGCCGCACCGCAGCGTGCTGTGACCTGCGGACAATCTGCGGTGATCTATGAGGGCGACCGTGTCATCGGCGGCGGATTTATTTCGCAGGTGATTCGATGAACGAATTGTATCAGCCGATTGAAACGCTGGCTGGCGTCGGCGAAAAGCGTGCGGCGAAGTATCATAAAATGGGAATTGATACACCTTTTGATTTGCTCTATCATTTTCCGCGTACTTATATTGATTTCAGTAATCCGCTCCATATTGCAGATGCAGAAATCGGTGAACCGTGTGCTGTGAAATGTTCGATTGTACGGAAAATGCCCACAGCATATGTAAACAGCAAACTTGCAATATTCAATATGATCGCAAATGACGGAGAAACAGATTTTACAATCACTCTTTACAACAATCCGTACACATTTCGCGCCATACAGACAGGCGAGGAATACTATGTCTACGGAAAAGTACAGGGCGGATTTACAAGACGAGAAATGCGTTCTCCGCAGATGCAGAAGTGTGAGAATGCGCTTTTGTTGCAGCCTGTCTATCCGCAGACAGTCGGGCTGACCTCAGCGATGATGCGGACGAATATCCAGAAGGCATTGACGTATATAAACGATGCGGTAATGGAAACATTGCCTGACGATTTGCGTGTAAAGCATGATTTGGTAACGCTAGGTGCCGCATTGCGCGGTATACACCGTCCGAAAGATCCAGTAGAATTGGCAGCGGCACGGCACCGACTTGCTTTTGAAGAATTGTTGTGTTTTCAGCTTGGAACGATGATGCTTCGGCACAGAAGCCGCGCACAAAGTGCGTATGCGATGTCACCGCAGACCTCTCTGGATGCATTTTATAATGGATTGCCGTTTACGCTGACGAACGCACAGCAGCACGCGATCGAAGTGATTACGAAAGATTTGTGTCAGACTGCACCGATGAATCGCCTGCTGCAAGGAGATGTGGGCAGCGGTAAGACTGCAGTTGCCGCAGCAGCCGCTGCTCTTGCTGCACAAAACGGCTTGCAGACGGTTTTAATGGCACCGACAGAAATATTGGCACAGCAGCATTTGCAGACAATGACGGATTTTCTTGCACCGATAGGCATTGTTCCCGTCCTGCTGACAGGTTCGACAAAAGCAAAGGAAAAACGCGCAATCAAATCGAAAATCGCAGACGGTTCTGCACAGGTCGTTGTCGGCACGCACGCTGTCATTCAGAATGACATTTCATTTCAAAAGCTGGGACTTGTCATTACGGATGAACAGCATCGTTTTGGTGTAGCACAGCGCGCGGCGCTCGCCGAAAAAGGCGGACATCCGCATAAACTGGTCATGTCAGCAACGCCGATTCCCAGAACGCTTGCATTGATCATCTACGGCGATTTGGATATTACGCTTCTTGACGAACTGCCGAAGGGCAGACTGCCGATCCAGACGTTTGCTGTTACAGGCGGCTATCGTGAACGTGCCTATGGATTTATACGGGAACATCTGGACGCTGGAGAGCAGGCATATCTTGTTTGTTCCATGATAGAAGATTCCGACCAGATGGAGAATTTGCAGGCAGCAGAAAGCTATGCGGAGAAACTGAAAACGGGTGCTTTTTCGAACTATCGTGTCGGATTGCTGCATGGCAAAATGAAACCGCAGGAAAAAGAGCAAGTCATGGCACAAATGAAATCGCATGAGATCGACCTGCTTGTTTGCACAACAGTAGTGGAGGTTGGAGTTGATGTTCCGAATGCAACGATCGTGCTGATTGAGGATGCAGATCGTTTCGGTTTGGCACAGCTTCACCAGCTCCGCGGCAGAGTCGGCAGAGGCAGTGTCCAGAGTTTTTGCATCCTTGTGACGGAAAGCAAAAACGAGGAAGCACGAGAACGGCTGAAAATCATGAGCCGTACGACGAATGGATTTGCAATCGCGGAGGAAGACTTGCGGCTTCGCGGTCCCGGAGATTTCTTTGGTTCGGCACAGCATGGAATGCCGCCGCTGATGCAGGCAGCGTTTTCAAGCAATATGCCGCTTGTATCCGAAACACAGGAGGCGGCGAAAGAGATCCTTGAGAAAGATGCAGATTTGCGGACACCATCCTATGCGTCTTTGCGACTGGCGGTATTGTCCTTGTTCCGAAAGAATGGTGAAAACGGATTGAATTAGTATTTCTGTATATAAGATGACAAAATTATGGGAATAAACGCAACAGGATCTACAAAGTCGAAAAATATTCGAAAAAGGGGTTGACTTTTTCGAAAGAATGGAGTATAATAACATAGTCGCCTGAGGAAAGCGAAACGGTTCCACAGCGATAGGGAGTATGGCCTGGTAGTTCAGTTGGTTAGAACGCCGCCCTGTCACGGCGGAGGTCGTGAGTTCGAGTCTCATCCAGGTCG
>JAKSQT010000001.1 GCA_024403995.1 Ruminococcus sp. | reverse complement strand
CTTATGGGTGCATTCGGTGTTCCTGACAGCTTCTTCTCAAAGATACTCAACAAGACTATCTTCTTCGCATTCGGCGCAACTGCTGAAGGTGTTGTTTACTCATTCGGCTTTACTCTCCTCGTAGGTGTTGTATGCAACTTCATCTTCGGTGTGTTTGCTTCAAGACTTATGGTTACTTCACTTTCCAAGTTCAAGTGCTTCAGAAACAGAAAACTTTACGGAGGTGACGAGAAATGAGCAAGAAGAAAACTCAGGAAACTCCCGTAACAATGCCTGAAAAGGTATACAATTTCTGTTCAAAGAAGAAAATGATACTCGGCATACTCATTGCCGTTGCAGTTGTTCTCGTTGCAGGCATCATCATAAGAGGCGTACACCTTGCAATTGAATTCAAGGGCGGTACACTTATCACCTATACATATCAGGGCGATATCAATACAAACGATGTTGAAACTGCTGTCAAGGAGGTAATCAATACCTCTATCGTTGTCAGAACAGGTGAAAGCCTTGACACAGGCGGAAAACAGCTCACTATCTCGTTCACATCAGAGGAAGGTCTTACCGCTGACAGACAGACAGAGCTTACAGATGCTCTCAGAAACAAGTTTGCTGACGCTGACCTTGAGATCTATGACTCAAACGATGTAAGCCCGTCATCAGGACGTGAATTCCTTCTCAAATGTCTTATCGCTGTAATCTTTGCGGCAATTATGGTTATCATCTACATTGCTATCAGATTCAGAAAGATAGGCGGCTGGTCGGCAGGTGTGTGCTCAATTTTCGCACTCTGCTTCGATATCCTTATTGCAATGACAACAACTATCGTATTCGGCTTTGAGTTCAACTCAAATATTGTTGCAGTAATCCTTACAATTCTCGGTTACTCTATCAACAATACCATCGTTATCTACGACAGAATAAGAGAAAACCGCAAGCTTATGCCAAAGGCTACTCTTAATGAACTTATCAATGTAAGCTGTACACAGTCTCTTACAAGATCTATCAGAACCTCTATTACAACTATCGGTACAATGCTTGTTGTTACCATTGTTGTACTCGTAAAGGGCTATGATTCACTTCTCAGCTTCTCTGTACCGCTTATGTTCGGTCTTATCTCAGGTACTTATTCATCACTCTTTGTTGCTCCTGTAACATGGTCATGGTGGAAGGGCAAGGAAGATAAGAAAGGCAAAAAATCCGAATAATAAAAAATATAAGGACTGTCTGAAAAATGGCAGTCCTTAATTTTTGGCTTTAGTCAATATTTTTCTTATTGCCTAAAGAATTGCATATTATAGCGATTACAGGGCATATCAGACCTGCAACAGGCCATATTATCCAGCTTTTGCTCCAGTTATTTGTTATAAAGCTGTAGCCGAGATAACCTGCGGTTACGAGACACCAGTATATCCCCATTACAGCACCTGTGAGGTTACTGCTTTTTTTTACTGCTGTCTTTTTTTCACGGGAATAGTCCTCTGATTCAAGAAGCTTTTTGTAGCCGTCATTTTCAACGCCTGCGCTTATTATAAGAAAAACTCCTGCCGCAACAAAAACAAAAAGCAGAATTACTCCAAGTGAGTCCAGAAAATAGTTGTTTGGATTGGTAGGAATAACTATTACAGGTATTACAGAAAGTATGAAAAGTGCAATACCAACTGAAATCGATACACCGTATCTTATGCGAAATTTATCAAGCTTATCCTTTACCATTCCTGAAACACCGTATTCAGTGTCTATGCACTCTTTGTTCAGATACTCAAACGGCTTCATTAGCATGGATGATGTTATGACAAGACCTACTCCTGCCGCAACAAATATGAACAATAAGGCAACTCCGGCTGTACCGTTTTCAATTGCCAATACAGGTGTTACACACAGTATAAAAAGTGATATGCCAATTGATAACAGTAATGCGTTTTTCTTATTTAATGTAAGAAATTTGTTTGCCTCCTCCATAGAAACCTTGCGGAGAGGCGGGACATCATCTGTCATTATTGATTTTGTTTCAACGTTATCTCTTTCTTCGATGCTGTCCTTTAATAAGTAGTCGGTGCTTACGCTGAATATTTCAGATAACTGTAATATTCTGTTCAGGTCAGGCGTTGACTGTGCGCCCTCCCATTTGGATACGGACTGTCTGCTCACTCCGAGTTTGTCTGCGAGTTCTTCCTGTGACATCCCTGATTTTTTTCTTAATTCAATTAACTTGTCTGCAAGTATCATTTTGTACCTCCAATATTTTCCCTATGCGGGTTTTTGTGTTTTTCACTGTCATAATTATAGCATGAACCGTCAGTTTATGCAAGCAATACTACTGTACAATTTGTCGCACGGCAGTTGCACATGGCTTAATTTCGGTAAATTTGCAGGTGCATATGCGGTTGACTGCTGAATGATCGAAAATTTCATGCAAATTCCGTACATATCTGCATGAATTATCAGCCCTGAAAGCCGTATTTTTCACGATTTGCAAAATGTACAATTACGGCATAAAAATATAGTCTATGTTTGTGCATTGTGTGCCTTGAATAAATCCTGAAAATTGTGTATGATTATTAATGGCAGTGTATTCTGCCGAACAGAAATATAATGTATGTGTGTCAGAAGGAGGAGTTATATTTTGAGAAAAATAAAAAAATCAGCCTGCATTTTTGCGGCTTTGCTTATGTGCTGTACAGGTGTTTCATGCAGCAAAAAAGTTGAAAAGGTAAGTTCAGAATCAACGACCGAGGCTGCTGAAACTACTGCAAAATCAAATACAATTGAAATGATAGCCGAGAAAAATCCCGATGCAACTACAACTGCTGTTGACGGAACAACTCAGCCTGCACCTAAATTTGACAATGCTGTCGAGGCAAAATCAGGCGATGCTTATCTTGCAGTCAACGACAATGACTGGTGGATACAGTACTGGGGCGAAAAGAGCGATCCGCTCTGCTATGATGCAAAAGTTGCTCATATCGAAGGAAACGGCGAATATACAGTAAGTGTCACAACTGATACGGACGGCTACCGCTATGCCACAACAAAGGATATAACCGATACACTCACACCAAATGGACTCGGATTTGCCGCAGTTATCATCAAGGACGGCGAACAGCTTATGCCGTATGCCACTATCACCGTGGACAGCGTAAAGGTTGACGGTAAGGAAGTCAAGACCGACAAAAAGAGCTATACGAATATTGAGGAGGGCAATCTCCGCTCAAATATCTATAATGAATGGGTATCCGACAGCAGTCTGCCTGCCGATGCAAGATGTATTGACGGCGACCTTATGGCTGACGGCGCACCGTCTGCTGTGAATGACGGAAGCTATTCCGCACAGATCGTGGAAAAGGACAGCTTCAAGGAATGGACAACAATTGAAGTAACATTCACCGTTTCAGGCATGGATTATTAAAAAAATAAAACGCCGAAGGCGCATAAGCGGGGGCAAGGGAGCAGCATCCCCCTGAAAAGCAGTAAATCAAGCTTGCGATGATTTACGGATGGTTTATAGTACTACTGCCGAAACCGCATATTGACCAATATCACAAAAACAGGGACAGCCGAAAAAGCTGTCCCTTTAATATTGCAGAAAAACTTTATTTGATGAATTTTGCAGATACGAGCGTATATCCGTATGGCGGAATAACTGCTGTATCGTTCTCGAATTTGCCGTATAAAGGCTCAAAGTCGGTGAACAGGTTGAAACGTGAGCTGAAATTCTGAATATTGACCTCATCGCCGCTTCTGTTGATGATAACAAGGCAGTCCTTTTCGCAGGTGAAACCTGTACGTGTGAAAGCAACCAGTCTGTCATCGGCAATACCCTCACTGCTCATGAAGTATATCTTGCCGTCCTTCATATTCGGGACAGATTTTCTTACACGGCTAAGTTCGCTGACATATTCAATAAGTTCAGTGTCCTCATTTCCCCAAGGGTAACAGCCACGGTTGAACGGGTCTTTATAGCCCTGCATACCAGCCTCGTCGCCGTAGTAGATACTCGGTACGCCCGGGAGGAAGAACTGGAGAGCCATTGCCGTTTTCAGGAGATTTTTGCCCTTCTGGTACTGTTCGGCAGAAAGCATATTTCCTGCCATCCAGTCTTTGCTCTTGTCGCTGCAGTCATCGCCGCCGAGACGGTTTATTGCACGTTCGATATCGTGTGTGGATACGAAATTCATAAGCACGTCAACTGTAGGCTTAGGATAGTTTTCGGTGATGGTCATTACTGAATTAATAAGGTCAGACGTACTGCCGCCCTTTGCGTAATTTATGATAGCCTCACGGAACGGATAGTTCATAACGGAGTCGAGCTGGTCACCAAGGAGATATCTTCTCTTGATGCCGTAGCTTTCCTTGTTGGAAGCATCCTCCCATACCTCGCCGATAACGATTTTGTCCGTGTTGAAATTCTTTACGGATTTTCTGAGATTATTGAGGAACTGGTCAGGAAGTTCGTCAGCAACATCAAGACGATAGCCTGATGCTCCAAGATTGAGCCAGTAGTTGAGAACGCCTTCCTCGCCGCAGATGAAACGTGTATAGTTTTCGTTGTTTTCCACAACGTTCGGCAGGGTGTCGATGCCCCACCAAGCCTCGTAAACTTCCGGATATTCGATGAATGTGTACCAGTCGTAGAAAAAGCTGTCACGGGACTGATATGCACCGAGTTCAGGATAACGTCCGAACTTGTTGAAGTATACGCTGTCTGCGCCTGTATGTGAGAATACGCCGTCGAGGATAATGGATATACCGTACTTTTCGGCTTCTGCACAAAGCTCCGAGAATTCCTCATTCGTACCGAGGAGAGGGTCAGCCTTCATGTAGTCTGCGGTATTGTAGCGGTGATTTTCGTGAGCCTCGAATATAGGATTGAGGTAGATGCAGGTCACGCCGAGGTCTTTGAGATACGGCAGTTTGGACTGAATACCTGCGAAATCTCCGCCGAAGTAGTCGTTATTCCATACATGACCGTTCTTATCGGGCTTGTAATTCGGAATGCCGCCCCAGTCGTCACGGAGAATACGTCCGTCAGGGATATTCTCATGTACCTTGCCGCTCTTGCAGAAACGGTCAGGGAATATCTGATACATAACTCCGCCTTTGAGGAAGTCAGGAGTATGGTAGTCTTTTTTATATACGGTAAGCTGGAAAAGCTCGCCGCCGCTGACAGAGCCTTCATGGTTATTCACCTTTTTGATGAAACAGCGTCTGCCGTTCTGGAGATATGAGAAGTAGTAGTAGTGGATATCGCTGTATCTTGCGTAATATTCGGCAGAATATGCGATGCAGTCCTCCTCCTCTGTAATCTCGTTCATGTTGATATAACGCTCTTTGAAGCCTGTGCGGAAAAGCACGATAACTGGAGCAAAGTCAAGATGTATGTCCTTGCTGAGTCTGATGGTGAAGCGTATAGTTTCATTCTGTCTTACAGCTCCGAAGATAGATTTGTAGTTAAGATCCCATGCATCAAAAATAGGTTTCATATTTTTCCTCCGTTCTGTGGTTAAAGTAGTGTCGGTCAGGCAAAATTTGTGGGTAATTATTGCTTTACTGCTTTGTAGGGGCGACCATTGTTCGCCCGTGGGTCATGATATAGCCAGTGTTAACACAAATATTTATAATTTATGCAAACAGTAACATGAACCTCTACAATGTGTAATTCCGTCGGTCAAGCCGTTGTTTTTTATCTGAGATGCCAGATATTGTCTGCATATTCCGTAACTGCACGGTCAGCCGAGAAAATACCTGCGCCTGCAATATTATTGAGTGACATCTTAGCCCACTTCATTTTGTCGTTATAGCAGAAAGTGATGAATTTCTGAGCATTTCTGTAGCTGTCGAAATCAGCAAGAACCATGTACGGGTCACGGTCTTTGAGTGAATTTGCAACGTCATTGAAGGTACAGCCGTTGATACCACGGTACATACGGTCAATAGCCTCATGGATAGCGCCGTTGCTGTTATAGTAGTCGTTAGGTCTGTATCCTCTCACCTTGAGTTCATTTACTTCAGGAGTTGTCATGCCGAAGATAACGATATTGTCATCGCCTGCGGCTTCCTTGATCTCGATATTAGCTCCGTCGAGAGTACCGAGTGTGATAGCGCCGTTGAGCATGAGCTTCATACAGCCTGTGCCCGAAGCCTCTGTACCTGCGAGGGATATCTGTTCTGAAACGTCCGATGCAGGCATGAGTCTTTCGGAGAGCGTTACACAGTAATTTTCAAGGAATACAACTGAAAGTTTCCGGCTTATTCTCGGATTTTTTCTTATCTCCTCGGATATTGCCCATATCATCTTGATTATCTGCTTTGCGAGATAGTATCCCGGAGCAGCCTTTGCAGCGAAAATATAGGTCTTAGGAATGAACGGAGCGTCAGGATTGTTCTGGAGATAAGCATAATCCGCAAGTATATTCATGACATTGAGGTGCTGTCTCTTGTATTCGTGGAGACGCTTTACCTGAACGTCGAAAATGCTGTCAGGGTCAAGGATAATTCCGCTTTCATTCTTTATAAATTTAGCAAAGCTTTCCTTGTTTGCACGTTTTACAGCGGCAAGCTTTGTAAGGACTTCTGTATCGTTTTCAAAAGCCTTGAACTTAGCAAGCTCTGCACCGTCTTTGATGAATTTCGGACCGATGGTATCGGTGAGGAGCTGTGTCAGTTCAGGGTTTGACTGATAGAGCCATCTTCTGTATGCAATGCCGTTGGTTACATTCTTGAATTTTTCCGGAGTATTCTCATATTCGTCATGGAAAACAGACTGCTTGATGATCTCGGAATGGAGCTTTGATACGCCGTTTATGCTGTGTGAAGCGGCAACGCAGAGAGTAGCCATGTGAATCTGATTGTCCTTGATGATGGACATTCTTGAAGTTTTTGAGCTGTCACCGCCGTTTCTGTCCATAAGATGCTGACAGTAGCGGTTGTTTATCTCAACGATAATGGAGAAAATTCTCGGAATTATCGTCCTTACGAGATTAACGTCCCATTTTTCAAGAGCCTCAGCCATAACGGTATGGTTAGTATAGGCAAAGGTGTGAGTAACGATATCCCAAGCCTTATCCCAGCCGTAGCCGCAGTCATCAAGAAGAATACGCATAAGCTCAGGGATAGCGAGAGTCGGGTGTGTATCGTTTATATGGATAGCGACCTTCTCGGCGAAGTTGTCGAGAGTGCCGTAAACGTTCATGTGTGTGTTTACGATATCGCCGATAGAAGCGGCGCAGAGGAAGTACTGCTGACGGAGACGGAGACTCTTGCCCTCGATGTGGTTGTCATTAGGGTAGAGTATCTTTGAGATAGCGTTTGCGATGGAGTTCTGTGCGAGAGCGGCATCGTATTTGCCCTGATTGAACATCTCCATGTTGAAGCTCGGAGCTTTAGCCGACCACAGACGGAGTACGGAAACGCCTTCTGTGCCGTATCCCGAAACATACATATCGTAAGGGATAGCCACAACAGTATTGTAGTTTATGTGTGAGATGTGGTGATAGTGTTCGTCCCAGTATTCCTGCAGATCGCCCTCAAAGCGGACATCTATAGCAAGTTCGGGCTTCGGAACGAGCCATACAGCGCCGCCCGGCAGCCAGTTGTCCGGAAGTTCAGTCTGCCAGCCGTCCTCAAGCTTCTGCTGGAAGATGCCGTATTCATAGCGGATAGAGTGTCCCATTGCAGGGAAACCGGTTGTAGCAAGAGCATCAAGGTAACAAGCGGCAAGTCGTCCGAGACCGCCGTTTCCGAGACCTGCATCAGGCTCGAAATCGTATATCATATCAAGATTGATATCATAATTTTTAAGGAGAGCCTTCACATCATCGGCAATGCCGAGGTTATAGAGTGAAGTTTTGAGGGAACGTCCCATGAGAAATTCCATTGATAGGTAATATATCTGTTTTCCGCCGACGGAATGGGTATGATTGACGAAGGACTGTCGTTTCGTGCCAAGAATTTCAACAATGACAGAGGAAAGTGCTCTGTATACCTGTTGGTCAGAGGCTTCCTCGGGAGATACGCCATAGAGTTCCTGAAGCTTTTTTGGAAATTCATCTTTGATGGTATTCATAAGTGGGTTTATCTTTTTGATGTTGGTCATATTCAGTTCTCCATTCTGCCGTGTACGGCTATATTACCAAATGTATATTTTTGATGGTATATAACACTAATTAATAGGAATACACCATTGTTACAAATTACAAAAGGTATATTTTAATTATACTCTTTTTATATGAATTTTTCAATTGTAAGTTTCAACAAATATTTGTCCACGAAATTTACATATTGAAAAAACACTATAACCAAGTGAAAATGCGCTGTAAAAGCAATGTTATAATAGCCTATGAATTTTATAATATTTGTGTGAAAATTGTATAGATTAAACGAAATTTGCGTTTTTTAGTTCAATTTCACATTTTTAAATCAAAAACGCAAAAAAAGTATTTGAAATTTCTGATAAACTGTGATATAATATATCCGTGAGTAAATTGACGGGTTTTTTATGCTCGTTTGCGGCTTATCAGATAGCCGGCAATAAAATAACAGAACTAAAGAAAAGGTGATCTTATGGAAAAGAAAAAACATTTCTCTCTGCTGAAATTTCTGATTATATTAATCTGCTTTATATCAATTGCATTTGCCGCAGGAGTCAATGTCCTGTTTGCAGGCGGAAAAACTCCTGTTATCCTTGATAATTACATTTATATCGTCAAGGAGTCAGATAATATGGGCGACCATCTTGCCACGGGCTCGGCTCTCATATCACCAAGCGCAAAGAGCAGTTCTATTGCAAAGGGTGATATCGTTATCTGTCATCCTGCCGATGCTCCTGATACACTGAAAATACTGAGCATCTACCAGATAGACATCGATGACGACGGAATTGCACGCTTTACTACCACAGATGCTTCCGACGTTCCAAGCGAAAATACCATTACAAAAGAAAGTATTGCCGCAATCTGTACAGGACATACACAAAGCCTTGAACTTGGTAATCTCATCACTTTTGCAATGGACATCAAGGGAATTGTCGCTCTCCTTATTATACCCTGCGTTATCCTGATTATATTCCTCATTGCTAAAATCGTTGCCGCAAAGGACGACGATGAAGTTCCGGAGGAGGATTACGATTTCTATGAATATGACGGCGAAAAGAAGAAAAATCAGCCTGTAAGAGCTTCACACGAAAAGAAGTCCTCAGCTCCTCTCTTTGAACCATCCCACGAAATTCAGCCAAGCGATGACCTCGAACGCAAGAAGATGTCAATTGCCGAGAATTTCAGTCAGAAAAAGGTCAATCCGAATTCTCCTTACCAGAAGGAAAAGGAACGCACAATGCAGTTCAAGGCCCAGATGGCTGCAAAACAGGATATCGCTCCTGCACCTGCACCAAGCACATCTGCTGCACCGACTGATGATACACTCAGGGACGAGATACTCAACAAGCCTGAAAAGTTTAATACAGGTTCATTCGGCGTTATCAAGCCGCTTGACAAGCCTGTTGAGCAGCAGCCTGAAAAGCCTGTTGTTCAGCCAAGAAAGAGCAGTTCACCTGATATCTCCGACATTATCAGCAAGAGCGAGGCTAATGCACGAAAGAAAGCCGCTGATATGTCAGTTGACGATCTCCTCAAGATCATCGAGGACGAAAAGAAAAAGCTCTGATATATGCAAATCGGGACAGCTTCGGCTGTCCTTTTGTTTTGGCGGAAAGCTCACATTACTGCCTTCGGCTTGAACAACGAAAAAATTTGTTCAATAAAAGTACATTTTGCTGCCGTGGCTTGAGTCAAATTCATTATTGACAATAAAAGCGTATAATGATATAATATATGCATGGAGAGCTATCATAAATATAGCTCTCTTTATTATGTTTGAAAGGGGTTTTGCCGATGTTCAAAACAATTGGTTCTCACGTCGGGAAGTACAAAAAACAAGCGCTGCTTTCTCCGCTTTCGATAGTCGGAGAGGTCGCTATGGAAGTTCTCATTCCATATGTCATGGCGCTTATCATCGATAACGGTATAAAAAAGGGCGATATCGGATATGTTGCAAAAATGGGCGGTCTTATGGTAGTGATGTCACTCTGCTCGCTCTGTTTCGGTGCATTTGCCGCAAGAATGAGCGCTGTTGCAGGCATGGGTTTTGCTAAAAATCTCAGAAGTGCTCTTTTCCGCAAGGTTCAGGACTTCTCCTTTGCCAACGTGGATAAGTTCTCAACAGCTTCACTCACCACACGTCTTACCACCGATGTCACGAATATACAGATGGGCTTCATGATGCTGATAAGAGGCGCTGTACGTTCTCCTATCATGCTTGTGTGTGCATTTATCGCCGCAGTCCGCATAAATGCAAAACTGTCGCTTATCTTCCTCATTGCCGTGCCCGTTCTCGGCATAACGGTATTCTCCATCATCTCAAAGGCACATCCACGCTTTGAGAAAATGCTTAGTATGTATGATGATATGAACGGCAAGGTTCAGGAAAATCTCATAGGCATACGTGTTGTAAAGGCATTCGCACGAGAAGATCACGAAAAAAAGAAGTTCAGCGACAACACAAATGCTGTACGTCTTGCACAGTTCATGGCTGAAAAGCTCGTTATCCTCAATATGCCGATAATGCAGCTCGTCATGTACGGCAGTATCGCTGCTATCCTCTGGTTCGGCGGAAATATGGCAGTTGACGGCGGCATCGCTACGGGTGAGCTTTCAAGCTTCATCATGTATGTCGGTCAGATACTCATGTCACTCATGATGCTCTCCATGCTCTTTATCCTCTTTGTTATTTCAAGGGCATCCATCAAGCGTGTCTATGAGGTACTCGTTGAAGAACCGACCATCAAGGACAATACCGCATCAAATGCTGTTGTTTCAGACGGCTCGATAAGCTTCAAAAACGTAAGCTTCAGCTACTATAACGACATGAATACCCTTGCTCTCAGCCACATTGACCTTGATATAAAGTCAGGCGAGACTATTGGTATCATCGGCGGCACAGGCTCATCAAAGACCACTCTCGTTTCGCTTATCCCACGTCTCTATGAGGCTACGGAGGGCAAGGTATACGTAGGCGGCAGAGATGTATCGGAATATCAGCTTGAAAGGCTCAGAAATGAAGTCGCAATGGTACTCCAGAAGAACGTGCTGTTCTCAGGTACTATCAGGGATAACCTGAAATGGGGCGACTCGGAGGCTACTGACGAGGAAATTATCGATGCCTGCAAATCAGCCTGTGCTCACGACTTTATAATGAATTTCCCTGACGGCTATGACACTGACCTCGGTCAGGGCGGCGTTAACGTCTCAGGCGGTCAGAAACAGCGTCTCTGTATCGCAAGAGCACTGCTCAAAAAGCCTAAGATAATCATTCTGGATGACTCCACAAGCGCTGTCGATACCGCAACAGACAGCCAGATACGCAAGGCATTCCGTGAAAAGCTTGCCGATACGACAACTATCATCATCGCACAGCGTATCTCCTCGGTTCAGGATGCAGACAGGATAATCGTCATGGACAACGGAAAAATTGTCAGTGTGGGAACTCATGAACAACTGCTCAAATCAAGCGGTATCTATCGTGAGGTATATGACTCACAGCAGAAAGGAGCTGATGAATAATGCCGCCAAGAGGCAATATGAAGCCCGTTGCAAAGCCTGAAAACGCATTTAAGAGCATAAAGCGCATTTTCAGCTATATGTACGGCTATAAGGCTCAGCTCATAATTGTTATTATCGCAATTGTTATCAGTTCGGGCGCAAGCGTTGCAGGCACATACTTCCTGAAGCCTGTTATCGATAACCTCGAAAATGCCATAAAGACGGGAGAATGGGACAAAAAGAGCTTTGTCGGTCTTCTCGGAATAATGATAGGTGTCTATATTCTCGGCGCACTCTGCACATTCATCTATCAGAGACTTCTTCTCAATATCTCAACAAATACGCTGAAACGCATCAGAGATGATCTTTTCAATAAAATGGAAATGCTCCCGATACGCTTCTTCGACAAGCATACCCACGGCGAACTCATGAGCCACTTCACCAACGATACAGACGCTATCCGTGAGATGCTCAGCAATACCATATCGCAGTTCATCGGCTCGGCAGTCACAATTGTGGGCGTATTCACCGTTATGCTCATACATAGCTGGATGCTGACCATTATCGTTGTCGTGATGTTCGTCATTATAATAAGGGTTATCGGCTTTATCGGCTCACGAAGCGGAAAGGGTTTTATCGCACAGCAGAGGTCACTCGGTAAGGTCAACGGCTATATCGAAGAAATGATAGACGGTCAGAAGGTTGTCAAGGTATTCTGCCACGAGGACACCGCAAACAAAGAGTTTGAGGCACTTAATGAGGAGCTTTGCGAGGCTGCAACAAGAGCCAATACATTTGCCAATATCCTCATGCCTATCATGAACAATCTGTCATACGTACACTATGCGCTCACTGCCATCGCAGGCGGCATCATGACCGTAAAGGGCATAGGCGGCATGACAGTCGGCACAGTCATCTCATATTTACAGCTCACACGTTCATTCTCACAGCCTATCACTCAGGTCTCACAGCAGCTCAATTCAGTCCTCACAGCTCTTGCAGGTGCGGAGAGAATTTTCAAGGTCATTGATGAAGAACCTGAAGCAGATGACGGCTATGTAACACTGGTAAACGCAGAAATAGCAAAGGACGGCACTATCACCGAGACAGACCGCCGTACAGGTCACTGGGCATGGAAACACCCTCACCATGACGGTACAACAACATATACCGAGGTAAGGGGCAAGGTCGAGTTTGATGATGTGGTATTCGGCTATGAACCCGAAAAGACCGTTCTCAACGGCATTTCGCTCTATGCAAATCCGGGACAGAAGATTGCATTCGTTGGTTCGACAGGTGCAGGAAAGACTACTATCACCAACCTGATAAACCGTTTCTATGACGTTCCTGACGGCAAGATACGCTATGACGGAATAAATATCAACAAGATAAAGAAAGACGACCTCAGACGTTCACAGTCCATCGTTTTGCAGGATACACACCTTTTCACGGGTACGGTCATGGAGAATATCCGCTACGGAAAGCTTGATGCGACCGATGATGAGGTCTATGCAGCCGCAAAGCTTGCAAATGCCGACTACTTTATAAGACATCTTGAAAACGGCTATAATACAATGCTTACGGCTGACGGAGCAAATCTCAGTCAGGGACAGAGACAGCTCCTTGCAATTGCAAGAGCCGCAATTGCCGATCCGCCTGTACTTATTCTCGACGAGGCTACAAGTTCTATCGATACACGTACAGAATCGCTTATCGAAAAGGGCATGGACAGTCTCATGGAGGGCAGAACGGTATTCGTTATCGCACACAGACTCTCAACAGTCCGCAATTCGCAGGCTATCATGGTTCTCGAAAACGGCAGGATAATCGAGCGTGGCGATCATGATGACCTCATAGCACAGCACGGAAAATACTATCAGCTCTATACAGGTATGTTTGAGCTTTCATAAGAATTAAAAACAGCACCGCACAGGAAATGTGTGGTGCTGTTCTTTTGAACCGATTTGCCGTTCGTTATATGGATTTCACAATAGGCAGTACTGATTTTTATAAGTATGCAACATTATACATTAACAATACGGTTATTTAATTGATACAATATACAGTTTTTTATGAAACTTTTTGTATATCCTTGACAATCGGAATAATATATGGTATTATATAAAGCAGAGAACAGAAGTTCTCAAAAATCAAATTTCATATCAGAAAGGGATTTATAAAAAATGAAAAATCAAGGAAAAAAAATCGCAGCTGCTCTTTCAGCAATCGTTCTCGGAACAATGTCACTCGCAGGTTCAGTAACTGCAAATGCAGCAGCAAGGAATGAAGGTTTCTATTACGGTGACGTTACAAAAGACGGAGTAGTTTCAGCAGAAGATGCACAGACAGTTCTTAATTGGGCTAATAGCAAGAAAAAATTAACTGCTGACCAGAAGAAGCGTGCAGACGTAAATGGTGACGGTAAGGTTACCAGTGATGATGCATTCATGATTTTTGATTTCTATACAAATATGCTTGCAGGTACTGCTTTGCTCGGCGATGTTGACGGCAATGGCAAGATTGGTTACGTTGACTGGTTTACACTTGACTCATACATGAGAGGTTATGACGAAGAAGTTAACCTTATTGCAGGCGATGTCAACAAGGACGGCAAGATCACTATGCCTGACATTAGCTCCATCTGGGCAATGACTCTCAATAACTAATAGTTAAGCCCGATATACTGCGGTTTGCCGAAAGGTGAGCCGCAGTATTTTTATATTGCTCCACCAACTAAATCTTGAATTTTTCTGCTTGTCCTGAAGAAGAAATTCTGCGTCAGAAAACCTTGAAATACGTCAGTATTCCTGCGGCTTTCTTCCTTGACTTTCTTCTTCATTACTTCGTATAAAATATTCAAGACTTAATTGGCGGAGCAATATCATAATGCAAAATAATAAGGGACAGCCGTTAAAACTGTCCTTTTATCTTTATAATTATGAAGCTGCCTTGCTGCCGTCCTCATTCGGGGAAACGGCTTTGTCAGGGAAGCTTACCTTTTCGATATCAGCGCCGAGAGCACGGAGTTTGCCTTCCATGCAGTCATAGCCTCTTTCGATGTGGAAGATATCTTCTATCTCGGTAATTCCGCTTGCAGCAAGACCTGCAATGATGAGAGCGGCACCGGCTCTGAGGTCACAAGCCTTTACAGGAGCGCCCATGAGCTTTCCCGTGCCCTCAATGAGAGCAACTTTGCCATTTACGGTGATATCAGCGCCCATGCGTCTTAACTCGTCAACATAGCGGAAACGCTGTTCCCAGATATTTTCGGTGATGATGCTTGTACCCTCGGCAAGAGTGAGGAGAGTTGCTATCTGTGACTGCATATCAGTCGGGAAACCGGGGTGCGGAGCTGTTTTGACATTTGTCTTGACGAGCGGGCCGTCTACCCATACTCTCACGCTGTCATCGAACTGTTCGATGTTTACGCCGATTTTTTCAAGCTTTTTGGTAATTGATTCGAGATGCTTCGGGATAACGTTCTTTATGAGGACATCGCCCTTGGTAGCGGCAACGGCAACCATGAAAGTGCCTGCCTCTATCTGGTCAGGGATAACGGAATATGTTGTACCGTGGAGTTTTTCAACGCCTCTTATCTTGATAACATCCGTACCTGCGCCCATGATATTTGCGCCCATAGAGTTGAGGAAGTTTGCAAGGTCAACGATATGCGGTTCTTTTGCGGCATTTTCGATGACTGTGAGACCCTCTGCCTTGACTGCTGCGAGCATTGCATTCATAGTAGCGCCGACGGTAACAACGTCGAAGAATATCTGATTTCCGCAGAGCTTATCGGCGGTGAGGTCGATCATGCCCTGACTGAGGGTATACTGTGCACCAAGAGCTGCGAAAGCTTTGAGGTGCTGGTCAATAGGTCTGTCTCCGAGAGGACAGCCGCCCGGCATTGAAACTCTTGCTTTATTGAACTTGCCGAGCAGAGCGCCGAGGAAGTAGTATGAAGCACGCATTTTACGTGCTGTCTCATAAGGAACGCAGAAATTATCGATTTTTGTGGGATCGATTCTGTAAGCGTCGTGACCGATATTTGTAACCTCTGCACCCATTTCGGTAAGTATGCGGAGACTTATGGTAACGTCGCTGATTGATGGAACATTTTCAATAATACATGGCTCATCCGAAAGTATAACAGCCGGAAGAATTGCTACTGCGGCATTTTTTGCACCGCTTATGGTGACTTCGCCTTCAAGACGGCGGCCGCCTTTAATAACAAACTTATCCAAATGATTTCTCTCCTTAATTTTTCGGGAACTTCCCCTATCTCATTCTATATCCCGAACATCTTTCTTCTGTTCCCCGCAGAAAATGCGGTACATGATAAGCCTGATGATAACCCCATTTATCAGGCATTATATTATTCAGCCGTAGTTTCAGTTTCTTCTGAATCTGCGTTTGCAGCTGTTGTTTCAGCTTCTGTTTCAGCAGTGGTTTCTTCTGTAGTTTCAGCATTTTCTGCATCGTCTGCGTTTTCTGCATCATTTGCTGTGCCGCCTTCATAATCAGAAAGTCTGAACTTTACATCTTCACCTGCATACTGCTGAACGGTAACAGACTTTATTGTAACGTCTTTATTCGGCATATCATATTCATCTGTGTCAGCATTCTGGATATCGAAGATAATGTCGAGTCCCTCGAAAACCTGACCGAAAACGGTATAATTTCCGTCAAGCCACGGAGTACCGCCGACTGTGGAATACAGTTCCTTCTGGTCTTCGGAAAGAGGATAACCGTTGTTTATAAGTTCATTTATCTCGTTGTCGGAATAAACCTCACCGGTAACGATATAGAACTGTGAGCCATTTGTAGATGTTGAGCCGCTGTTTGCATAAGCGAGAGCGCCTGCGACATGGATGAGGTGCGGATCAGTACCGCCGTCAAATTTACCTCCCCAGATGCATTCGCCGCCTGTGCCGTTGCCTGCGGGGTCGCCGCCCTGTATCATGAAGTCCTTGATAACACGGTGGAAGCGCAGACCGTCATAGTAGCCGCTCTTTGCAAGCTCAACGAAGTTTTCAACGCCCTTTGAAGCGTATTCAGGGAAAAGCTTGAACATAACAGGGTGGTCATAGCCCTCAATGTCCATAGTAACGATAGTTTCGCCTTCTTCTGGTTCTGTGAAGTTCATGACATCAACATCGGCAGCAGTAGGAGCTATATCCTGATAGTCACGCATGAACCAGTGAATTTCCTCGCCGTTGTATTCGCCGACAGTCATTGATTCGATGATGACATCTTCATTCGGCTTATCATTAGCGCCTGTAGCAACATTCTGGAGCTTGAAGATGATGTCAAGTCCGTCGATAACCTGACCGAAAACGGTATAACCGCCGTCGAGCCACGGAGTACCGCCGACTGTTGTATATATTTCCTCTTGCTGAGGAGAGATGTTCATACCATTCTGTCTGTAGTAATTGATATCGTCCTTTGTGCAGATAGTACCTGTTACCACATAGAATTGTGAGCCGTCAGTGGCAGTTGAACCGCTGTTTGCATAGGCAAGAGCACCGGAAGCGTGGATAAGGTGCGGGTCTGTACCGCCGTCAAATTCTCCGCCCCAGACAGATTCACCGCCTGTACCGTTACCGACCGGATCGCCGCCCTGTATCATGAAATCCTTGATAACACGGTGGAAGGTGAGACCGTCATAGTAGCCCTTCTTTGCAAGCTCTACGAAGTTTTCAACGCCTTTTTCGGCATATTCCGGGAAAAGTCTGAACTTGACTTCGCCGTAGTCCTTGACCTTCATTATAATAATGGTATCGCCTTTCTGAGGCTCGGTAAAGTTTGCAATCTCGATATTCTGGGCAGCATCCATAGTGGTGGCTGTGGTGTTTCCATCGGAAGAAGAATTTTCGTCTTTTCCGCATGATGTAAGGCAGCCTGAAACAGCCGCAACACACAGAAGAAATGCCAAAGATTTTCTGAACATATAAAGACTCCTTAATCTTATATAAAGCCATAATAGTATATGCTTTTTTATCATAAATACAAATGCAGCGTGGATTTATACACGTTCGCACAACATACTAACCTATTATACACCAAAATCACTGATTTGTAAATAGTTTCCGTAAATTTTTGTGAAACTGAAACATACAAGCAGTAAAATGTCAGGTTTCGTCCATGGTATCGGTGCTGTATTTGTCAATTTTCACTGAATTTATCATGATATCCTTTTTCGGTGTCTTATACATATCATTTTCATCGACTTCAAGCTGTGAGAGCTTTTCAACGACATCCAAGCCGCTGTATGTCTGACCGATGACAGTCATCTGCTGTGAGAAGTTCGGAATGCCGCCGTTTTTGATGAAAGCCTCTGCAAGCTCCTGACTGTCGGAAATTTCACGCATAGCCTCCTGATTTTCGTCATTGAATTCAATTGTGTTGACGATAGCAAAGCGGCTTCCGTTATAGTATGTTCCGCCGCCGAGGATACGCTCTTTCAGACTGCGGTCGATAGTCGTATTCAGGGCACATATTGCTCCTTTGAATGGCCAGAGGTTCTGGTGAAGTTCACGTTCCACAAGTTCATGCGAAGTATCATTGCATGAGCCATCCTTGTTTGGAGCGCCTGCGGCAGAGTATGCACCGCTGTCGGAGTTGAACACATAAGTTCCGTCATAGTAGCCGTTTTCGGCAAGCTCTGTGAAGTTTTTCACGGCATTCGGGCTGTACTGCGGATAGAGAACAAAGCGGAATTCGCCGAGAGTTGTATCGACAATGGCGATAGGGTCGCCGTCTTTTGGCTCGTCAAGCTGAACAAGCTCGATCGAGTCCTTATCGACCATGATATAGCTGTTATTGGCTTTCTGGACAGCTCCGAGGAGCATGATGGCAAACATAGCCGCACCCATGATGAGTGAGAATAAGAGAATTCTTCTGACAAGCGATTTACTGTTTTTTTTCATTTATTTGACCTTTCTGAAACGTGGTTTATCTCATTATGCACTGCATACTATTATATAGTATATGTTATTTTTTGTCAAGCGGAAAAACAGACAGACAATAAATTGCTTGACTATATGCGGAGATGGTGGTATAATCAATGTATTATGAGCTATCATATTACAGATAGGAGATTTTATAAATGAAAAAATTAACAGCTTTAATGGCTGCACTCGCACTTGCTGTATGCACATTCACAGCCTGCGAAAATAGTAATAAAAATTCAAGTTCCACGCCTCCGGCATCATCTTCTGAAACTGCAACAGAGCCGGATACTCTGTCCGCTGATTCCGACGGAGCAAAGCTCTGCACCGATCTGCTGAACGAATATCTTGACTCAATAAATACGGGAGATATCGAAAAATCATTCAAATATCAGTATTTCGACGAAATAATCGAGGCTGTTGCCGCTCTTTCAGGCTATGAGAGCGTTGAGGCTATGTATGACAATTTCAAAGGCTCTTTCGATGGTATGAATCTTGTGATCAACAGCATTGAGAGCGTTCAGCCGATAACTGATTATCAGTACGGCTTCATCGAGGAGATATACGGAAGATTCTGCGCTGTTCAGTACATAATCGACCGTGACGGCGGCATAAACAAGACCACAACAAAATATTTGCAGGAAGTATATGGCGATGAAGAAAAATACAAAGAGTATAAGCTTGACTTCAAGGAAGGCTATTATATGGAATGTACCCTTACTTCCGAAGGTCAGGGAAATGTCGCACAGCGCATAATGTTCTACCGCACAGAGGACGACAACTGGAAGCTCGATATGACTGTTGCAGGCTATATCGACGAATGTGAGGACTATGCCATCGACCATATCGCAGATGAGATCGTTGCCACAGCAAATGATCTGCTTGATAAAAATACCAAAATTGACGGAAAACAGTTCATTGTCGGTTCGGATAAGGGACTTGATGTCAATGTGCCAAAGGATTTTGATGCCGATGAACTCAGAAAGTTTGTGACTGAAAACTGTGAGGCTTATACAGGCGGAAAATTCTTCATCTTTGTCAAGGAGAACCATGCATACTATGCCGCATATGCCGAAAATGACGACTATACCGGAACAAGCCCTTATGGTGCAAAAATCGGCGAAAAGGACGGTACTGCCGACTATGTTGAGATAGACCTTGAAGACCACAACCTTTTTGAAAATATCTATAACAGCAGTGCTGAAGCAGTTAAAAAATATTCGTGACGTTGTAAGGAGCGTATCATATGCCTGAATTTGCTCTATGCACCCGATAGCCGTTGAGGAATGGGCTGAATAATTGTGTAATATCTGCATACTTCCGTGAATATAATGGCTTATATCACACAGGAGGTACACAGTATGCAGGAAAAGGAAATTATCCGAAACCAGAACATTATTCTCGAAAACCGCAAAAAACTCACGATATCAGGCATTACCGACGTTGACAGCTTTGACGAGAAAGCCGTCTGTCTCTATACACAGCTCGGCGAACTTACTATTCAGGGCAGTGAACTGCATATCGACTCCATGAGCGTCGAAACGGGCGATATGACCGTAACAGGCGATATAAGGGCGCTCATATACGGCGACAGGGACAAGAAACACCCTGTTTCAGCCTTGGGGAAACTTTTCAGATGATAGTTCCCGAAATATTTTTCACGGTCAGCGAGGAGACACGGCTGTTTCTGCTTTCGTGCGCTTTCGGGGCGGCATTCGGCATTTTCTATGACATTTTCAGAACTGCCCGACTGCTCATTCATCACAGCAGTTTTCTCACTGCCGCCGAGGATATTATTTTTCTTGCCGTTTATTGTATTTTTCTCTCAGCCTTTGCCTCAGCCGCCGCCCTCGGTCAGGTAAGAGGCTGTTTCATTATCGGCAATATTCTCGGCTTTTCGCTGTATATCGTCACTCTCGGCAAGGTAACAGTCGGCGTGATGAAAAAATTAACAACTGCCGCAAAAGCCGTTTTATCCCTGATATTTAAACCGTTTTCCATTTGCTTTGCATTTCTATGTAAAAAAGAATGTGTTAAATTTGTGGGAAATTCCAAAGTTATTGTAAATTCTGTTAAAAATGTAAAGAAACTCTTGCCAAAACCCTCCTTTATGTTGTATAATAAAACAGAAAATAAAAAAAGAAAGACGTGAAGAACGTTGTCAAGAAAAAAAAGGTACAATTCAAAAAAAGGACTGTTCAACCGAAGTCTCGTCAGACTTGTAGCAGCCGCAGTTTTTGTCGGTTGTACCGTTCTTCTTTTCGCAACAGAGAGCGACTGCCATGAAAAAGAAGAACAAATTGCTGTAATTCAGACTAAGCTTGATAAATATGAAGCAGACAATGATGAGCTTCAGCGTGTTCTCGAAAGTGACGATAAAAATGCCTATATGGAAAAGATCGCACGGGAAGAATACCATTATGCTTATCCTGATGAACACCGATTTTACGACAAAACAAGAAATTAATCAGGCTTGTGCTACAGGCCTTTAAAAAGGAGTTTATATATTATATGCAGCTGGAAATTGGTAAGATCTATAACGGCAAGGTAAAGGGTATCACACAGTACGGTGCTTTTGTCGATATCGAGGGCGGCGGTACAGGTATGGTTCATATCTCGGAAATCGCCAATACCTATGTTAACGAGATACGTGACCACCTCACTGAAAATCAGGAGGTCAAGGTCAAGGTCATCGGTATCAATGAGGCAGGCAAAGTAAGCCTTTCTATCAAGAAAGCTTCGGAAAATGCCGAGTCAGCACCTCCAAGACAGAGAAAAGGCGGCGAACGCTCAAACAACGGCAGCAGAGACAACAATAATGCCAATAAGAGCAAGCCGAATGTCTGGGAACCAAAAAAGCAGACTCCTCCATCGGAGATGACTTTTGAGGATATGATGTCACGCTTCAAACAGAGCAGCGAGGAGCGTATGTGCGACCTTAAAAGAAGTACCGACAGAAAAAATGGTACAAGAAGAAAGTAATTTTATGCCGTCCGTGTTTGGGCGGCTTTGCTTTTTATAGTGCATTTTATACAAAAAAATCGGGTTGAAATTCACAATAAAATGTGATATAATTATATACACTGCTAACTACATAGGCAACACCGCACAAAGATTGTGCAGTGAAATGCCGCCCCTGTCATCCCGTTATCAACGTATTATCCCGATATTTCATCGATTCTATTATCCCCATATCCCAACGACATCACGTTATCCCCGACCGACCATAAGATTATCCACAGAAAAATAAGGAGAAAATAAATGAATATAGAAGTTACAAGAATTAATCAGAATATTGAAAATGATCCGTCAGCTTACGTTAAAAATGTCAACGAGGACTATATTTTCAGACTCAACAGGATAGTTGACGAAATAGAAAAGGAAAGCCGCAAAAAATCGGTAATTCTTCTGTCAGGCCCGTCAGGTTCGGGAAAAACTACCACCGCTATGATGATAGAACAGCTCCTCGAAGAACGTGGTCATGAAACACATATGATATCTATGGACGACTATTTCTGTCCGCTTACAGAGCATGAGAAATATCTCCTTACACAGGGAACTATCGACCTCGAATCACCCGACCGTATCGACAAGGAACTGCTCAATGAACAGATAAATGCTCTCGCTCAGGGCGAAGAAATTGAAGTCCCGAAGTATGATTTCACTACTTCCTCCCGTGTAAGCTCAGGCAGAAAGGTCAAAATTAAAAAGGGAGATATCGTCATTTTTGAGGGCATTCACGCTCTGAATCCCGCTGTTATCACAGTGCCTGACCAGTTCCTCATGAAAATTTACGTCAGCGTTCGTACCCGTGTGACCTGCGATGATATCGTCCTCCACCCGTCAAAGGTGAGACTTCTCCGCAGAATGATAAGAGACAAGAATTTCCGCAAACGCTCACTCCGTGAAACACTCAATATGTTTGAAAACGTTGAAATAGGTGAAAATAAGTATATCATGCCGTATAAGCACCGTGCCGATTTCGATGTGGATACATTCATCGCTTATGAGATGAGCGCTTACCGTGAACCTCTCCTCGATGAACTGCACAAAATGACCGATGCGCCGCAGCTTGCCGACGTTATCCGTGTGCTTGAAGCTCTCAACCCTATTGAAAGGGAAAATATTACTCCGGATTCGCTTATCTGCGAATTTATCGGAAAATGACATTCGATCATCAACATTAGTCGCCGCAATTATGGCAGTTAAGGAGTTTTTATGGAATATCTCGAAAATCGGGAGCTTTCATGGCTCAAATTCAATAAAAGAGTTCTTGAAGAAGCTGTTGAACCCGATACACCGCTGCTGGAAAGACTTTCTTTTTCAGCGATATATCAAAGTAATCTTGACGAATTTTTCATGGTTCGTGTCGGCTCACTCATAAGCAGTGACAAGAAGAAAAAACATAAGAAGGACAAGGATAAAAAGGACAAAGAGAAAAATGATAAGGACGACGACAAGGACGAAATGCCGCCGTCAGAGCAGCTCGATGCCGTTTTTACCGCAGTGCGCCGCTTGCAGCCATCTGTTGAGGAGGCTTACAGGAACAATATGACTGCCCTTGCTCCTCATGGCTATACCCATGTCACATTTGATACAGCCACCAAGGAAGAACTGAGTTTCCTTGAACTTTACTTCAAGCGTGAGCTTAAACCGTTCATTTCAGGCACGGTAGTAAATGATGATCTGCCGTTCCCGTTCCTCAAAAATAAGGAAATGTACGTCGTAGTCAAGCTTGCCGCAAAGAAAAAGACCTCCATCGGCGTTGTTCCCGTCAGCTATGAGAACAGCGAGAGAATAGTCCACCTCGGAAACGGCGGCAAGCGCTTTATCCTTGAGGAGGATATCGTTCTCCATTTCGCCCACCTCATGTTCAAAAACTATGAGGTCGTTGACCGTGCAATAATCCGTGTGACACGCAATGCCTCGATAGCGGCTTCGGGACGTGGTGCGGAATTCCGTGAACGTATGGAGGAGCTTGTGGCAAAAAGAAAGAAGCTTGATGCCGTAAGACTTGAAATATCGGACGTTTTCAGCCATGATGCGCTGGAATATCTCTGTAAAAATCTCAAACTGAAGCAGGCAAATGTATTTATATCAAGAATACCTCTCGACCTCTCGTTCCTGCACCTTTTACAGGAATATGACGAAAGTCCTGAACTTCATTATGTCCCACGCACTCCGAGAAAGCCTGCGTGTCTTTCGGATACAAGACCTGTTTTCAATCAGGTCAAGGCTAAGGATATGCTTCTCAGCTATCCGTTCGAGTCGATGAATATGTCATTCATAAGGCTTTTGCAGGAGTCGGCTAATGACCCGAATGTCACTTCAATAAAGATCACGCTCTACCGTCTTGCACGAAACAGCAAGGTTATAGATGCACTCTGCACAGCCGCCGAAAACGGCAAGGACGTACTCGTTATGATCGAACTGCGTGCAAGATTTGACGAGGCTAATAATATTGAATGGTCTAAGCATTTACAGCTTGCAGGCGTGCGTGTTATCTACGGTCCGAAAGAGTATAAAGCTCATTCAAAGCTCCTACTTATCAAGAGAAAGGCTCAGGGCGACAGCTATGACTATGTGACACAGATAGGCACAGGCAACTATAACGAGAAAACTGCCGCTATCTATACCGACCTGATGCTCCTGACCTCGGATAAAGCCATTGCAGAAGATGCCGAGGCAGTTTTCAACAGTCTCGAAAACGGTACATTCGTCGAAAAGACAAACAAGCTCCTTGTGTCACCGCTTGCCCTCAGACCGCAGGTGCTTGCTATGATGGATGAACAGATAGACATTGCCAAAAACGGTGGAAACGGCTATATTGCGGCAAAAGTAAACTCTCTCAATGACAAGGCTATCATGGCAAAGCTTGTTGAGGCTTCACAGGCAGGCGTGAAAATTGAACTTGTCGTCAGGGGAATATGCTGTCTTATCGCAGGTGTTAAGGGATATACCGAAAATATCACAGTCCGCAGTATCGTCGGACGTTTCCTTGAACACAGCCGTATATTCATATTCGGTGCTGATGGCGCTGACCAGAAGATATACCTCGGTTCAGCAGACTATATGAGCCGGAATACCGTGCGCCGTGTGGAGGTTGCAGTTCCTGTTGAGGATGATAAGCTCCGCAAACGTATACGTGATATGTTCCGCATTATCATGAGGGATAACGTCAAGGCAAGAGTAATGCTCAGCGACGGAAGCTATATCCGTGACCGCCGCAGGGAAAGATATGCCCTTGTCTCATCGCAGGAATATTTCTACGAGGAAGCCTATAATAAACTTGACGTGAAAACCAGCCGTCAGAAACAGCTTAAACAGAATCGTGAAAAAAGTTCTGAGGCAAAAAAGACAGTTTCTTCGTCAAAAGGCAGAAAAAAGAAAAATTCATAAAAAAACACTTGAAACGCTGTCAGTTTTATGGTATAATAAGTAGAAATCTGTCCGCAAAAATATGTATGATGCGGACAGACCTGATATAAATTAACATTGAGGTTTTATTAATGATAGGATACTATAACTATACTGTTATTCTTACATATCTTAGCCTTGTATCCTCGGTTATCGGTATGTTCCTTGCCGTAGGATGCGGAGGAAATCCGTCACACCCTGAATACGCTATCATCTGTCTCATGGTCTCGGGACTGTGCGATATGTTTGACGGCAAGGTTGCAAGAACTAAAAAAGACCGTACCGACAGCGAAAAAAAGTTCGGTATACAGATAGACTCCCTTTGTGATGCGGTTTGTTTCGGCGTACTGCCTGCGATAATCGGTTATTCAGTCGGTATGAACGACTGGGGTGACCTGCCTATACTTGTCATTTTCCCGCTTTGTGCAGTAATACGTCTTGCATACTTCAACGTTGCTGAGGAGGAAAGACAGAAGAAAACTTCCGAAAACCGCAAGGTCTATGAGGGACTTCCTGTTACAAGCGTGGCACTTATCCTGCCGCTCCTTTACAGTTTCCATAAGGACATAGGCTCGGAATGGTTCCCGACTGTCTACGGCGGCGCTCTGCTGCTTATCGCAATAGCATTTATCACACGTTTTAAAGTGAAAAAGCCAAGCATGAAAACTATGCTCGGATTTATCGGTGTGGGCGTTGTGGAGCTTGTCTGGATGCTTTATAAAACAAAAATGAGTTGAAAATTATGGGACGGTGTAAAAGCCGTCCCATTTGTATTATGGCAACACCGCACAAAGTCGTTAGACGTGCTTTGTGCGGTGTTGCCTATATTATTTGCAGAAAACTTCAATAGCTGATGCGGCAAAATCGGCTGTACCGATACCGCCAGCGCTGTCGATATTCTGTTTCATTTCGCCCTCTGCGGCATACATCTGACCAAGACCTGCGAGAATTTCCTTTGTGCAGGTGTAGTAGTGCTCGGTTATGAATGCCTGTAATTCGGCAACAAGTGTCTGTGCAGCATCGCTTTCGGGAGCTTTGTCCGTCACTTTGCCGAAACGTGCGAATATAGCCATAAGACCGTCACTTTCGGCTTTTATCTGTGTATCGTTCTTGCCTGCGGACTTCTCCTCAAATTCCTTATATGCCTGAGTATTCCCCCATTTTTCACGGGCTTGTGCGGAATATTCTTCAATTTTGCTTTTGTCAAATGCTTTAAAACTCATGTTCATTACTCCTTTTTCTTTGATCTCACGGGCAAAAGAGATGATCTTTCCGAGCCTTTCCCTTTGAATCTCCAGCAGTTTTATCTGGGTATCAAGGGCATCATAGCGGTCAAAATCCGGCGAATCGATTATCTGCTTTATTTCTTTAAGCGGAAATTGCAGTTCACGGAAAAGCAGTATGGTTTGCAGACGTTCAAGCGCCGTATCGTCATACAGTCTGTAGCCTGCATCTGTCACTTCTGACGGTTTGAGCAGTCCTATGGCATCATAATGGTGAAGTGTGCGCACACTCACGCCCGTAAGACGGCTTACTTCGATTACTGTTTTCATAGCATCTCCTCCTCGTGTAACTACAGTATATACTATGACGTAACGTGAGAGTCAAGCATTTCTGAGAATTTTATGTATATAGAATTTTTATAGTTGTTAATCAAAGTAGAAAATGTCCTCGAATTTCTTGTCAAGGGCAATGCAGAGAATGAGTGCAAGTTTTGCAGTCGGGTTGAACTGTCCCGTTTCAATGGAACTTATGGTATTCCTCGAAACACCGACCATTGATGCAAGCTCGTCCTGAGAGAGTTTCTTTTTTTTGCGTATTTCCTTCAGGTTGTTTTTCAGTATAAGTTCATCTTTCATGTATGCTCCTTTCCGGATTATCTGATGGTTGAGTTTTTAACGAGGTAGTAGAAGTATGCTAAGATGAGACCGATTGCAAGAATGCCCCAGATAATGCCTGAAATAATGGATGTTTTTTGTTTAAGCCTGATGCCTTTGCCGAAGAAAAGGATAGCATCGTAAACGGCTATAAGAGCGTAAAAGCCATAGTTTTGTCTGCCGTTGAAGATGATTTCTGAGGCGAAGAAAATACAGCTGAGAATTGCCATTACAGCACCTGCAATCGACGCATATTTATTTTCAATTTCCTTTGCGTGTAAGTCCTTGTTTTTGTTTTCCTGTCTGCTCATTTTGAGTATCTGTTCCTTGTTCATAATTATATCCTCCATAAATATTATTTGATATGATATGCAAAGTAAGCTTTGCAAATTGTTCCAAGTTTTCTTTGCAATTGTATTATACCACTGCCAAGTGTACTTGTCAAGTGCTTTTTGAAAATTTTTTCAGAAAAATTTTTTTGAGTATTTGCTGATATAACGTAAAATGCGGCGTTTTTGCCTGTGTTTCGGTGCAAAGTATACTTTGCAAAATGTGACAAGTACACTGTGAATTTTTTGCGGTGCTGCAATGTATGGACAGTTATGAACATTCTCCTTTTATAATTCTTGTCATTTATACAAATATTCTTGTATGTAGGGGCGACCATTGGTCGCCCGTGTAAAGCCGAAACGATAATAATACGGATATTGCTGAAAAATGAATACCCGAAATGTACTATTGCTCCACCAACTAAATCTTGAATTTTTCTGCTTGTCCTGAAGAAGAAATTCTGCGTCAGAAAACCTTGAAATACGTTAGTATTCCTGCGGCTTTCTTCCTTGACTTTCTCCTTCATTACTTCGCATAAAATATTCAAGACTTAATTGGCGGAGCAATATGAAATTATATATCAGCAGTACTTGATTTCTTAATAAATAAGTGGTAAAATTATATTGCACGTATGTGTTGTAGAACAAAATAAGGCTGCATAGCAATATTTTTGTGATGCTGACCTAAAAAGGAAGATAAAAAATGAAATTAAATAAAATAATAATGGCATTTTTGTCTGCTGCCGCAATGGGAATACTGTCGGCAGGCTGCGGCGAACAAAGTTCACCTGATTCGAGCGTCGAAGCACCAACTATCCCGATAGAGCCTTCCACCGTTTTAGACGAGGAGACTACAATTCCCGAAACAACAGCAATTACTACCGAAATCCAGACTACTGTCACAACGGAAACTGCAATGGATATCACTGCCCTGACTACACTGACCGATGATGCTTTAACGCCGGAAACCACCACCACTGCAACTGCCGCAGAAGCAGTAGTGGACGAGAATACATATATAGGATATTCCGACAAAATAGCATTTATCGTGGATTCCATGCAGATAGGCTGGACAGGACTTGCAGAGCCGTCCGACTTCAATCTCAGCAGTATCTATAAGGAGAATTTCGGAAAGGCTGATTTCGGCTTTGTCAGAACAGACCTTGACGGCGACGGTATCGATGAACTTCTTATCGGTGAGACCAAAGACGACGGCACGAACGTATTCTATGATATATATACGGTCATCGTCGGAAAATCTATGGTCAGTCTTGCAAGCGGCGGCGAAAACCAGCGCTATTATATCGATATGAACAATAGAATTATATGCGAAAGCTCAACAGGTGTGGAATGCTATCAGCTTAAAGACGGCAAACTTATGGTCGCAGGCGGCTATATGAATGACGGAACTGAGACTTACCAGACATTTGCACTTGATTCTTTTGATAATTATGTAAACAACTCACAGCAATAAATTTTACCTATCAGCTATTTTCTAAAATTTTCAACAAAAACATAAGCGATATAAGGCGGAAAAAGTACATTTTTTCCGCTTTATTTTTTGGGAAAAGTGTAGTATAATAGTAATGTATCGTCCTGTTGCTCCACCAGTTCAGCATTGGATTTTTGGAGCGATAATGGGCAGAAAGATTATTGAGGTGAAATATGACAGATAAGTATTCTCTCGGAATAGATGTCGGCTCAACAACAGTCAAGACAGTTATTACCGATAGTTCAGGTGAAATCATATATTCAAAATATCAGAGACACCTTTCAAAGGTCAAGGAAACCGTTACCGATCAGCTTAAAATCATTCAGGCTGATTACCCCGATACAGAGTTTACCGTGTGCATTACGGGTTCGGCAGGTCTTGGTCTTGCCAATTCCGCAGGCATTCCCTTCGTTCAGGAAGTCCATGCGGCTTTCTTAGCCGTAAAACGCAAGCAGCCTGATGCAGATGCAGTTATCGAGCTTGGCGGCGAGGATGCTAAGATAATCTTCCTCACAGGCGGCGTTGAACAGCGTATGAACGGCTCATGTGCAGGCGGTACGGGTGCATTTATTGACCAGATGGCTACACTTCTCGGTATTACGGCTGACGAACTTGATGAACTGTCACTTCACGCACAGAAAGTATATCCTATTGCTTCAAGATGCGGTGTTTTCGCTAAATCAGATATACAGCCGCTCCTCAATCAGGGCGCAAGACGTGAGGATATTTCCGCAAGTATCTTTCAGGCTGTCGTTGACCAGACCGTTTCCGGTCTTGCTCAGGGACGTACTATCGAGGGCAAAGTCCTTTTCCTCGGAGGCCCTCTGTTCTTCCTCAAAGGTTTAAGACAGGCTTTCGTGAAGTCTCTCGGTCTTGACAGTGAACACGCAGTATTTCCGCAGGAAGCCCCTGTTTTCGTGGCTTATGGCTGTGCGATATATGCCGCCGCAACTGAGGATTCATATAAGATAGGCGACATCATCGACAAGGTGACTAACGCCAGAGCGTCTGATAATATTGTAACAGGCGAACCGCTGTTCAGTTCTCAGGCAGAGTATGATGAATTCATCGGCAGACACAAGAAATTTGACCTCGGATATGCCGATATACGTACATATAAGGGCAATGCATACCTCGGAATAGATGCAGGCTCAACTACCACAAAGCTCGTGCTCATTACAGAGGACGGCAAGATACTCTATCATCACTATTCGTCAAATCAGGGACAGCCTCTTGACAAGATAGCCGATCAGCTCAAAAAGATATACGAGGCTATGAACCCCGATATCGTCATAAAAGGCTCTGCTGTCACAGGCTATGGTGAAGACCTTATAAAATCGGGACTTTCCATTGACCACGGCATCGTTGAGACTGTCGCACACTTCAAAGCCGCTTCATACTTCTGTCCGCAGGTTGATTTCATTATCGATATCGGCGGTCAGGACATCAAGTGCTTCAAGATAAAGAACAAGAGCATTGACAGCATTATGCTCAATGAGGCTTGTTCGTCGGGATGCGGCTCGTTTATCCAGACTTTTGCAATGGCTCTTGGCTATGATATTGCCGAATTTTCCCAGCTCGGTCTTTTCGCAGAGCATCCTGTTGACCTCGGCTCACGCTGTACAGTTTTCATGAACAGCTCCGTAAAACAGGCTCAGAAGGACGGCGCTACTGTTGAGGATATTTCCGCAGGTCTGTCATCGTCCATCATCAAGAATGCCATCTATAAGGTCATCCGTGCAAATTCGCCTGACGACCTCGGAAAGAATATCGTCGTTCAGGGCGGCACATTCCTCAATGATGCGGTTCTCCGCTCGTTTGAAAAGGAACTCGGCAGAAACGTTATCCGTCCGGCTATCTCAGGTCTTATGGGAGCTTTCGGATGTGCCCTCTATGCAAAGGAACGCTCAAAAGGTCAGGATTCCGTGCTTATTTCCAAAGACGAGCTTGATACTTTTGCATATACCTCACGCTCTGCACAGTGCGGCGGCTGTACTGCTCACTGTCAGCTCAATATCATCAATTTCGGCAAGGGCAGACGCTTCATTTCAGGAAACCGCTGTGAAAAGGGCGGCGGAATGGCTCAGAAGAATACTATCCCGAACCTCTATGAATACAAGTATGACAGCATTCTCAATACCGTAAAGACACATCAGCCTGTGAAATACCGTGGAACAGTCGGACTTCCGCTCTGTCTCGGCTTCTATGAACAGCTTCCGTTCTGGCATATGCTGTTCACTACACTCGGTTTCAGAACTGTCATCTCAGGCGAAAGCTCACGTCAGGTATACTATGACGGTCAGCACACTATTCCGTCGGATACGGTCTGCTATCCTGCAAAGCTTGCTCACGGTCATATCGAAAATCTGCTTGACAAGGGCGTTGATTTCATTTTCTACCCGTGCATGAGCTACAACCTCGACGAGGGAAACAGCGATAATCACTTCAACTGTCCTGTTGTTGCATATTATCCTGAACTCCTTCTTGCAAACAACCCAAGACTCAACAATAACAATTTCGTTCATCCGTATGTTGACCTCAATGTGCGCAAGAATGTTATCAGAGTTGTCGAACAGGCGCTTTCACGCTATAATATCAAGGGAAGGATACCTGCCGCAGTTGATGCCGCTTACGAGGCTCTTGAACGCTATCACAGCGATATCGCAAACAAGGCAAGGGACATCATCTCTCAGGCTCGTGCCGAAAAGCGCAAGATAATCGTGCTTGCAGGCAGACCTTACCACATCGACAAGGAGATAAACCACGGCATACATAAGCTTATAACCAGTCTCGGAATGGCTGTTATCACCGAGGACAGTGTTGCACAGCTTGCAAGAACACCTAAACTCGGCGTTCTCAACCAGTGGACTTACCATTCAAGACTTTACCGTGCGGCTAAATATGTCACAACTCAGCCTGATATGCAGCTTATACAGCTTGTATCATTCGGCTGCGGAATCGATGCCGTTACGACTGACGAGGTGAGAAATATCCTCGAAAGCAACGGAAAACTCTATACACAGCTTAAAATAGACGAGATAAACAACCTCGGCGCAGCAAAGATACGTCTCAGAAGTCTTGTTGCCGCTATGGAACAGAAATAAACGGAGGGAAGAACAATGCCGGAATATGCAAAATTTACCGAGGATATGAAGAAAACTCATACTATCCTCATTCCTGATATGCTTCCCGTACATTTCAGGCTGCTTATCGCAATTTTTGAGTCAGCAGGCTACAGAATGGAGCTTCTCACAAATGACTCCCGTGCAGTAGTTGACGAGGGACTGAAAAACGTCCATAATGACTCATGCTACCCTGCACTTCTCGTTATCGGTCAGTTCATGGATGCTCTCAACAGCGGAAAATATGACCCTGACAAGACAGCTCTGCTCATCACCCAGACAGGCGGCGGCTGCCGTGCATCGAACTATATCCACCTTCTCAGAAAGGCTGTTGACAAGAATTATCCGCAGGTGCCTGTTGTATCGCTCAATTTCAGCGGACTTGAAAAGGACAGTGCATTCAAGATCACTGCGCCGATGTTCCTGAAAATGCTCTATGCAGTGCTTTACGGCGATCTTATGATGACTTGCTACAACAAGTGCCGTGCATACGAGATAAACAAGGGCGAGTCAAAGAAAATGCTCGATAAATGGGAAAACCGCCTCGGAAATATCTTCCGCAGCGGCAGCAAAATGTTCCTCCGTACAAAGAAAATTTACACCGATATCCTCAACGATTTCGCTAAGATAGAACTCAGCAAGGAAAAGAAGATCAGAGTCGGAATTGTCGGAGAAATATACGTTAAGTATTCTCCGCTTGCAAACAATCACCTTGAGGATTTCCTCATTTCAGAAGGCTGTGAGCCTGTTGTGCCGTCACTTCTTGAATTTGTCATGTACTGTGCGGCAGGTACTTTCAACGATGCAAAGCTCTATGACCATGTGACCAAGGATTCCATCTTCAACAAGATAGGCTATGACCTTATCTATGCAAAGCAGAAGGAGCTTATTTCCGTCATGAAGAAACAGGGCAGCTTTGAACCTCTCCATGATTTTGAGCATCTCCGCAAGCTTGCCGATAAATACATAAATCAGGGCGTTGTCATGGGCGAAGGCTGGCTTATCCCGGCGGAAATGGCGGCTCTTGCAAAGTCAGGTGTCGAAAATATCATCTGTACTCAGCCTTTCGGCTGTCTGCCTAACCACATCGTCGCAAAGGGTATGTCCCGTGCGATAAAACAGGATAATCCGAATGCAAATATCGTTGCTATTGACTATGACCCGGGCGCTACACGAGTAAATCAGGAAAACCGCATCAAGCTTATGCTTGCAAATGCAAGAATGTAAGCTGTCTCCCCGAAAAAGGAGCTTTGAAATGATCAAGACACGTAACGGCAGAACTATCACATCAAATGAAAAACAGAATAAACTGCTGAAAAAGCTTTACGGCACTGTTTTCGGCAGAAAAATGCTGAAATTTCTCACAAAGCCGACAATTTCCCATGTAGTCGGCAGATTTATGGACTCCAAGCTGTCAAAGCCGCTTATAAAGCGCTTTGTTAAAAGCAGCAAGATAGACCTTTCACAGTATATTATGTATGATTTTTTATCATATAACGACTTCTTCACACGTAAGATAAAGCCTGAAATGCGTCCTGTTGACCCTGATTTCAGCCATCTTATAAGTCCGTGTGACTCAAAGCTTTCAGTTTACAAAATTGACAGAAACAGCATCTTCCGCATCAAGGGCACTCGCTACAGAGTATGCGACCTTTTGCAGAACAAGGCTCTCGCAGACCATTTCTGCGGCGGCTACTGCTGTATTTTCCGCCTTGAAGTGGACGATTACCACCGCTACTGCTACATTGACAACGGCACGAAAACACGAAATGTTTTCATCGGAGGTGAACTGCATACCGTTAATCCGATAGTACTCGACCATTATAACATATACAAGCGCAACTGCCGTGAGTATACCATGATGAGAACAGAGCATTTCGGAAATGTGGTTCAGGTCGAGGTCGGCGCAATGCTGGTCGGACGTATCGTGAACTATGACCCTTCGGGCACTATCCGCCGTGGTATCGAAAAGGGTATGTTTGAATTCGGCGGCTCTACTATTGTTATGCTCTTTGAAAAGGACAGAGTGAAGATCGATGATGATATCCTCGAAAATTCCGCAGAGGGCATTGAGACCGTTGTAAAATACGGCGAAAAGATAGGACAGTCCATGATTTGCTCATAATGCAGAATAGCGTAGGGGCGCATTCCGTGCGCCCGTGGATTACATACAGTTGCCATACACAAAAAATTTGACGGACAGAAATTTTCTGTCCGTTTTTTGTAACGAAAGCGATTTTTGTGCAACTAATATATGAACGTTCAGGGAGGTGATGCCGTGTCAGACAATATGAAACAGTACTATGAGGAAAACGGACGCAAGGTCTTTCTGTATCTTATGACACTCTGCGGTGATGCTGATACCGCAGAGGAGCTTACGCAGGAGACTTTCTATCAGGCAATACGCTCCGTTGACAAGTATAAGGGCGAAAGTTCGGTATATTCATGGCTGTGCGGCATTGCAAAAAATCTGTGGCTCAATGAAAAACGCCGCAGGAAATATCATCCTGTTTCCGAGCCTGACGAAAATGCAGAGGATAATTCCGTCCGCCCCGACGAAAAAGCCGAGCTTGCCGACGAGAAAATGCGGCTGCTGAAATGTCTGCACGGTCTGCCCGAAAATGAGAAGGAGATAGTTCTGCTCCGTGCCACAGGGGAACTGTCTTTCCGTGAGATAGGCGAACTTTTCGGCAAAACGGAAAACTGGGCGAGAGTGACGTATTACAGGGCTAAACAAAAACTAAAAGGAGGAGAATAATATGAAATGCACGATAATCAGGGACTTGCTCCCGCTTTACTGTGACGGTCTGACCTCGGCTGACAGCAGTTCAGAGGTTGAGGAACATCTTGCAGGCTGTGAGGAATGCCGCAGAGTTTATGAGCAGATGAGTACAAAAGAAAGTGTCATAAATATTCCCGACAGAGATATAAAACCGCTGAAAAAAGTAAAAAAGAGAAATAAAGGAAAAATTCTGCTCACAGTTCTTGCTACGGTCGCAGTGCTTTGCGGCGTGTTCGTGTTCGTTTTCGTGGGTGTCATACCGATAAGTTCCAGTAAACTGCATTATACCGTGATTGCAGAAGAATACGATTTGCATGAAGTGTCAGTTGATGCTGATAACGTCAAAGATGCTGATGCTGAAATAGCCGCAGGAAATGCCACTGAAACGACTATAAAAAGCAAGGGTCTTAACCTTGAATTCAAGTGCGACTGCAAATGTATGAGGACAAAGAACAAGTTTCAGCCGATTTATTCTGATAATGATGCCATGACGATACACGACGAACTCTGGATATATCCAGAAGTCAGGCTGCCGTTTGATAACCGTGGCAAACACGCCAATGAGTATTCCCACGGCTACAGCGATGTCCACATGGGCGATACGCTGACGATTCACTGCCTTGACAGGGATATAGAGATAGACCTCTGGCAGTTATATCTTAATAATGTGGAAGAATGAAAGTATATACAAAAATGCCCCGTTTATTTTCGGGGCATTTCAGTCTGTTGAAAAAGTCGAAATTATTTCGTTAAGCAAGGGCTGTCGAGGACGCCAGCCCCTACAATTCAGCTATTCTTCGTTAATGCATTTGTAGGGGACGGCGTCCTCGACGTCCCCAAATAAGTTTTTTGACACGCTGAAATGCCCCGTTTATTTTCGGGGCATTTGTTTTTATGTTTTAATAAATATGAGGACGATAATCTGACAGCTTATTGAGCGGAATAACGTTGAAGCCCGAAAAATCGGTTATTGTACGTGCAATATACTGACAGATAAGGTCGGAGTCGTTGGAAGTAATATAGCCGTCATTATCAACGTCAGCGGCTCTTAACTGATTGTTGTCTGATTTAACTCTCGGATTGCTCTGACCAAGACGGCTTGCAAGAATAGCATCGGAAATATCAATCTCGTTGTCGAAATTCACATCACCGATAAGGAGAACTGTCTCACGTAACGGAAGACTTGGTTCGCATTCTGCATCAATCCCCTCTATTCCCGTACCTTTTTTGCAGGTATATGTAGCCGAGAGAATGAATTTGTCATTATAATTGTTGAGCATACGTGGATAGTAGGTATATTTAACAACGCCCTTTGCATAACCGGGAGCGCCTGTGCCGCCAAGAGCCACTGCATAGCCTTTTGCGCTGTTGAAGTTGATGCCTTTTAACTCAGCAAGTTTTGTGTGTGCGCCAAGCTCAAAGGTTATGCTGTTTTTGGTGAGATTACGGTTCTGGTCGAAAAATACTCTGTATGTATCTTTCTGGGGCGCTGCTGCATCAGCAAATGAAGCAGTCATCGGAACAGCACAGAGAACTGCTGCTGAAGCGGCTGCCATTGCTTTTTTAAACATATTTTTCATAATTAAACCCTACCTCATTTTTATAATTCAATGCATCAGTGTACTATCCCCATACAAAGATGCGATGTTTAATACGTAAATAAAATTTTTGAAAAACCCCATTTTTACTTATCGTACAAGTAAATTTCTGCTTTAAGTGTTTGTGAGATACTTTATAAACATAAAGTATACTGTAACGTCTTATTGACACAGTATTCGTCTGCGATATCATCAGCTTTTTAATACTAAACTAATATTACACTTACGAATGTTTCTGCGATAGCAAACGAAATTGTCATGGCATAACACAAAGGATAACCACTAAATAGCCGTTGCTTTTTAAAATTTTACTTATTCTTAAACTTTAACCTCTTTAACTTTTAAGAATTTTTTACCAGCGCTGTAAGTATATTATAACAAAATGAGTCAAATTTGTCAATCGTTAAAAGTAACATTCTTACAAATTGCTTTTTGGCATTTGTTAACAATAGAAAATAATGTGATTTTTGTTGTGAATATGTGATAATCAGGTGAACGTTTTTTGACGATTAATAACACAAATAACTAATTTGTTTAACGTGTTTCTTAAATACGCAAAATATTATACCGCTATATGTCGCTAATTGATACAATATACGCAACGTAAAAAATATGAATATTCAATACCGAGAGGCGAATTTCAAATGATAAAAAATCCACGTCATGTTAACTATAATTCAACAAAAAACAGTCCTTCTGACTGTGCACAAAATACATACGAATTAAAATATATATCAATAAGTGAAGCGCATTGTCAAAGGAGTTGACAATTAAGATGTTTCTGTGATGGAGCCTGAGTTTCGGCAGTATTGACATTTCAGCAGAATTCTGGTATAATTTTGTTGTCAAAAAGCTGAATAATGCCTTGATTTATGAAGTGTTGACGGCAAGGTTCAGCTTCTGAAAAAATATACATATGGGAATCTCTAAAAACCCGTTTTTTCTCAGAAGGGGGGGAGAGGTGCCCATATATATGAAAGGGCGTATTTGTTAATGAGTTTTTTGTCATGCCGCAGACTGCTGTGTACATTGCTCACAGGCGCTTTTATTTTTTGTATTTGCGGCTGCGCAAGCAGTGAGGTAAGGGCTTATAATGCAAAACTACATATCGAACTTTCCGGTTTCGATGAGGTTCTTGACGGAATGTCAGACCTTGAAAAGAGCTTTGTTGCGCTCAAACTTGATATCAAATCAGCAGAATATGATACTTCGCCTTATAGTGTCAAGCTTTCAGAGGCAAATGATTTTTCAGAAGAAATTTATCTTACTCCCGGAGCTTACAGAATCTCGTCTGTTTCTTTTTCATCTGCCTATAAGTATCCCTATGAATACGAGGATCTTGGCAGTAAGGTAATAGAGATAAAAGCTGAAAATACTGAAAATCTTAAAATAAATATCAACAGAATACCCGGCACGACCCCACTTGATGAAATCAAAAAAGCTGAAAAATATGCTGAAAAAATACAAATTTACGATACTATATATGATATAAGAAATCTTGACCAGAACTTTACATTTGATACGGAAAAAAAGGACAAAAACGGAATACCGTGCAATGAAGTTGAGGGGTTGTGGGCGATCACAGATAACGCCGGCAAAATCAAAGGCGTGAAATTTGAAAGCAATAAATGCTTCATTTTCGGCGGTATCGGTACAGGCATGGATATATCCGATATTGCCGATAAAGATACAGGAATTATCGGTATGCCGTCCAAGGGCAAGGGCTGTCCCGTAGTGTTTGATATGCTGTTCAGGACACGCTGCCTTTTCATCAATACAGCGAACAGTGCAAGCGTTGAGGTAGCTCTGAACAGAGGCTTTACAACTGTTGAAAGTGTGAAATATATGCTTGGAAAGGATACGTGAGCAGAATGAAAGTGATAAAAAAAATTGGCGTTAATTTTGCTTCATTCTTTGCAATTTTTATATTGCTGCTGAAATGGCTTGCACTTGCTCTTGAAAGCATTGTGGAAACTTTTATGGCGCAGGCATTCCTTATTCCTGTATTTTTGATCGTTGGCTGGAGAATTTTCAGAGTCACAGGTCTGCTTAATGTTAATCTGCCTGTCCTGTTAATTGTTCTTGCCGTTCTGGTAATTCTTTATCTGGCAAGGATCGAACTGATCGGAATTAAAAGAAAAATAGGCGAATACTGTGAAAGAGAATCTCGTTCTGATAAATGGCAGTATCCTGTATATTATTTATTTTACGGACTTGAAAAAGTAATTGAGCATATTGTTAAATACGCTATGAAATATTTCGTTGTTTTCGGATTTGGAATAATAGCGTATATCCTGATAAAGTTCAATATGTGGACAAAAACTGCTTTCGGCATAAGTCTCATAGAGTATTACAAGCTGTTTGCAGTTGAGGATATGATATTCGGCTCGCTTCCGATGCTTATAGTATTTGGTATATTCATAGAATTGATGTATCACATCGGACTTGAGTATAGTTATAACGTAACAGATGCAAATATTCCGCACCATGGAGAAAGAGTACGCAGTGTACCGTATCGCAGCAATAATTATTCTGCTTATAATGCACCGTATTCCGGAAACGAATATTCAAACGGAAACAGCGGCGGATATGTACCGAGAAGAAATTATTCCAATAACAGACCGCAGCGCCGTTATATGTCTGACAGATTTCAGCGCCGTCAGAATTATTCCGGACCAAGAAATTATGTAAAACACGGTTTTGACCTCAACGGTCTGGATGCCGCAGGTCATGACGTGGAATACTACAAAAATGTGATTCAGGAGATGACGGCTCTCTCTGAAAAGGCAAAAATACAGATGGACAATCATGAATATAAAGAAGCGCTCCTCAATGTACGTCTTACTATTGAAAATGGCGTAAGATGCATTCTTTGTCATTGGGGCGTTGAACTTGATAAAAGGAAAAAAATCGTAGCTGATATCGACAGTTGCGGTAACTATAATCTGCTTTCGAGTGATATGGTAAGTAAACTGCAAAGCGCACGTAAACATTGTAATGATCTTATGCACGCCAGCGGTGTGGAAAAACAGATCAATCAAGTTTTTTTCTGCTATAAAGTAAGCTGTGAACTTATTGAAGCTATCAAAGAAAGTGTGCTTCAAAATGTCTGATGCTGAATGCTCCGCTTTTTAGCGGAGTATTTTTTTATGCTGTTGTCATGAAATAAGCCTAAAAAATAATTGACATTAATTTCTGTGCGTGATATAATAAAATGTGTATGGGCGGACGGTCTGTATGCATAAACTTATATTGCAGAGTCCGCAAATAAATGTCTGGAGATAAATAAATTGATAAAAACAGTTAATGGTATAAAAATAAACTACGAGGAAAAAGGCGAGGGCGACCTCATCGTTCTCCTCCACGGCTGGGGCAGCAATATCGGGCTGTTCGCCAACCTCATCGACCTCCTTGCGCCTAAATACAAGGTCGTTGCTATGGATATGCCCGGCTTCGGCAAAAGCGATGAACCGCCTGCCGCATGGGAAGTCAGCGATTACGTCCAGTTCGTCATCGACTTTCTTAAAGACTACGATAACAAGGAGATAATGTTCCTCGGTCACAGCTTCGGCGGCAGAGTCATAATCAAGCTCAACAGCCGCACAGACCTTCCTTTCACGGTGTCTAAGGTCATTCTCGTTGACAGCGCAGGCATTCTCCCTCCGAAATCAAACAAGAAAAGCTTCCGAACATACTATTATAAAGTAGGAAAAGCTGTGCTCTCAACTAAAATTGCGAAATTCTTTGCACCTGATGCTCTTGAGAACTTCCGCAAGAAGATGGGAAGCGCCGACTATGCCGCCGCCTCTCCGCTTATGAGACAGGTTCTTGTCAAAACAGTTAACGAGGACTTGGAGCCGCTCCTTCCGAATATAAAATGTCCGACTCTCCTCATCTGGGGCGTGAATGATACTGCAACTCCGCTGTCTGACGGCGAAAAAATGGAGAAGCTTATCCCTGATTCAGGTCTTGTCAAGCTCGAAAATGCAGGTCACTATTCGTTCCTTGAACAGCAGTTCACTTTCAACCGTGTAATGTCATCTTTCATGAAGCTTGACGAATGATGCGGAGGTAGTTATTTCGTCGGTCAAGCCGAGGGTAGAAATGCGGATAGTCCGTCGGTCATTGCTTCGCTGGACTGACTGCTTTTTAGGGCAACACCTACAAGGGAGCGAGCTTTTTCTCGGCTGTCGCCTCGGTCGGTGCTTCTGCTTCGCAGAGGTGTTCACCGAACACCCGCCCCCCTTGACCCCGCAATATTATGCGGCTTCGCCGTTTTTATTTGTATTTTTAATAAGGAGACTTTTCAATGAACACTGTTTTATGGTGCATCTATGCCGCAGTCACCCTTGCAGGCATTATCCTATATTCTCTCAGGGAATTCCATATGCTCCAGCTCAACGGATATAAGACCCCTGAACATTCATGGTGGATGAAGAAAAACTACAGACGCTACATCTGCCCTGCCGCACTGCTTATTTTGCAGTTCCCGACACTCATTTTCAGCGATAAAATAGGCGTTATCATACTCACAGTCATGAACGCCCTGTTCATTCTCGTATACAAGCCCGGCAAAAAATTCAAGAAGCCGCTTAAAATTACTGCAAGAGTAAAACGCATGATGGCTACTTTCTTCATTATTGTGGCTGTTCTTTATGTCATTGCATTCCTCATCGGCAGAAAAACCGCCGTAAGCGATACAGCCATTCCGCCTGTATGGTTCGGAAGTATATGGAGCTTCGTTCCTGTTGGAACTGCTCTTTATCTCACACCGATACTCGCACCGCTTGCAAATATCATCAACAAGCCTGTTGAAAAGTCGGTACAGAACTGGTATATCAACGATGCAAAGCGCATCCTCAGAGAAAGTCCGTCGCTCCATAAAGTCGGCATCACAGGAAGCTACGGCAAAACAAGCATGAAGTTCTATCTTGACGAACTGCTCAACTCACAGTATAATACACTGAAAACGCCTGAAAGCTTCAATACACCTATGGGCGTTACCATAACGATAAGAAACAGCCTGAAACCTACACATGAGTACTTCATATGCGAAATGGGCGCAAGACGTGTCCACGAAATAAAGGAACTCTGCGGCATTGCAGAGCCTCATGACGGCATCATCACTTCCGTAGGTCCTCAGCATCTCGAAACTTTCGGCTCTATCGAAAACGTGCTCAATACAAAATTTGAGCTTGCAGACTGCGTAAAGGCTAAGGGCGGAAAGTTATACCTTAACGGCGACAACGAGCTTATCCGCAAAAAAGCTCCCGAATATCCGTCGGCAGTCCTCTACGGCTTGCAGGAGGGAAATCACTACCGTGCAACCGATATCTCGGTTTCAGACAGAGGTACGGAATTTACTGTGAATGCTCCTGACGGCGAAACAAAGCGTTTCTCCATGAAGCTTCTCGGCGAGCATAATGTTCAGAATGTCCTCGGCGCAATTGCTTATGCTCATGGTACGGGCATTCCTCTTGATAAGCTTACCCTGCCGGTTAAGCGAATTGCCGCTGTTCCGCACCGTTTACAGCTACTCGACAAGGGCAGCGGAGTTACTTTCATCGATGATGCCTATAATTCAAATCCGAACGGATGCCGTGCGGCACTCAGTGTACTCGGCCTTTTCGATGCCTGCCGTATCCTTGTGACACCGGGTATGGTAGAGCTTGGCGCTAAACAGGAGGAACTTAACTTCGAGTTCGGTCAGGAAGCCGCAAAAGCCTGCGATTATATCGTACTCGTGGGCAAAAATCAGACCGTGCCTATCTTCAATGGCATCAAGGATGCAGGCTTTGACATGAACAAAGTTTTTGTTGCAGACAGTCTGAATGAGGCTCTCTCTAAGGTGTATTCATACCAGACAGACAAAAAGAAGATCGTCCTTTTAGAGAACGACCTCCCTGATAATTATTAATATATTTAAGGAGTAAACAATATGAAGATCAATCTCGCAGTGCTTTTCGGCGGAAAAAGTGTAGAACATGAAGTATCCGTTATCTCGGCAGTTCAGGCTATTGCAAGTCTGAATAAGGAAAAGTATAACATAATCCCTGTCTATATGACCAAGAAAAGTGAATTCTGGACAGGCGAAAAGCTCATGGATATCAATAATTTCAAGGACATTCCTGCACTTCTCAGCGAATGTACGGAATGTGTTTTCGTAAGAAGCGAGGGCAAGGTTCAGCTCGTTCGTCAGAAAGCCAAGAAATTCGGCTCAAACGTTATCTCTGACATTGACATCGCTTTCCCTATCGTACATGGTACAAACGTTGAGGACGGCGCTTTGCAGGGCTATCTCCAGACTCTCGACATCCCGTATGTAGGCTGTGACGTTCTTGCATCGGCTGTCGGCATGGATAAATTCGTTATGAAAATTCTCCTGAAAGATGCAGGTTTCCCTGTTCTTGACTGCTGTCGTTTCTCGTCATTCGACATCGACAACATGGATAATATGATAGCTCAGGTCGAGAAGAAATTCGGCTATCCTGTAATTGTCAAGCCGATAAACCTCGGTTCAAGTGTCGGCATCTCCAAGGCAAGCGACCGTGACGGTCTTATAAAGTCTATCGAGGAGGCTTTCGAGTTTGCAGACCGTATCCTCGTTGAGCCTGCCGTTGTTCAGCTCAAGGAGATAAACTGCTCCGTTGTCGGTGACAGCGAGTCGGCAGAGGCTTCCGTATGCGAAGAACCCGTTCAGGCAAGCAATGACGAAATTCTCAGCTATGAACAGAAATATGTCGGCGGCGGCGGAAAGAACGGCGGCGGAAGCAAGGGCATGGCTACTCTGAAAAGAAAGATACCTGCCGAGATTACTCCGGAACAGGACGAATTTGTAAGAAAGACCGCTGTTGATGCATTCCGCTATCTTGGATGCAACGGCGTTACACGTATCGATTTCATGCTCGATATGGCTACTGATAAGATATACATCAACGAGATAAACACTATCCCGGGTTCACTTGCATTCTATCTCTGGGAACCGAAGGGCGTTAAGTATCCTGAACTTCTCGAACGTCTCATTCAGCTTTCACTCAAACGCTACAGACAGAACGAGAAAATAAGCTATGCCTTTGACACCAATATCCTCTCAATGGGCGGAAGTTTCGGCGCTAAGGGCAGTAAGAGATAAAGCTATAAGCGACTATGAATTTGATTCGGCAGACGATAAGAATACCGAATAATTCAAGCTGATCTCCCGAAAGGGCAAAAATATAAATAAAACCGCAGTATAACTGCAAAAACAAGGAGGGTTACATTATGACCGAAAAAGAAAAACAACAGGCTGGCGAACTTTACAGCCGCAAAGACCGTGAACTTTTACTTGACAGAAACAATGCAAAAAAATTATGCAGAGAATTCAACGACTCAATTTACAACGACTATCAGAAAAAAGAGCGTATTCTTGACAGACTTCTCGCTCTTAAAGGCGACAACGTCAACGTTGAGCCTGATTTCTTCTGCGACTATGGCTACAATATCATTATTGGCGACAATTTCTATGCCAACCACAACTGCGTTATCCTTGACTGTGCAGAGGTAGTTTTCGGAAATGATGTATACATCGGTCCGAACTGCGGATTTTATACATCTGCCTGCCCTCACGATGCAGAGCTGAGAAATCAGGGGCTTGAATTTGCAAAGCCTATCAAGGTCGGCAACAATGTCTGGATAGGCGGAAATGTATGCGTTCTTCCGGGCGTTACTATCGGCGATAATGTCGTTATCGGCGGCGGCAGCGTTGTTTGTGAGGATATTCCGTCAAATGTGGTTGCTGTCGGCAATCCGTGCAAGCCTGTCAAGGACCTTGAAACTAAGTAATCAAAATAAATTTGATGAATGTAGGGGAGTCCGCCCTCGGACTCCCTCTTAACTATGCGCCTTCGGCGTTTTTATCATAATTTTTATTAAGGAGGCAAAAGCCATGAATACGCTGCACTTCAGATATGCAGTCGAAATCGAAAAAACACGCTCCATAACTCAGGCAGCCGAAAATCTCTACATGGCTCAGCCAAATCTGAGCAAAGCCATAAAAGAACTTGAAACTACCCTTGGAATAACCATTTTCCGCCGTACCTCAAAGGGCGTAATACCGACAGATCAGGGCATCAAGTTCCTCGGCTATGCCAAGCAGATACTCATGCAGATAGACAATATGGAGGCTATACATTCCCCTGATAAGCCGAGAAACAACAAGCTCAGGATATCCGTTCCGAGGGCAGGCTATATCTCAAAGGCTTTTTCGGAGTATATCGCCGACCTTGACAATCCCGATGATATGGAGGTTTTCTTCTGTGAGACAGGTTCTCTGCGCTCTATTGAGAATGTCCGTGAAAACGGCTATGATTTCAGCGTAATACGCTATAATACGGCTCATGAGAAGTACTTCTCCGACTTCCTTGCAGAGAAAAATCTGGAGGGTAAACTGCTCTGGGAATACAAAATGCTTGCGGTAATGTCCGCTGACCACCCGATGGCAGAGGCTAAGGAAATAACCTATGCCGAACTTTCACAGAATTATATCGAGCTTGGTCAGGGCGATGAGGCTGTACCGTATGTTTCTGGCGCTGCTGAAAGGCTGTATGCCGCAAACCGTCCGTCAGGCGTTCCCGTCAAGAAGGTGTATATGTATGACCGTGGAGGTGCGCTTGACTTTCTGCTGACTGTTCCGCAGGCGTTCATGCTTGACTCGCCTGTGCCGGCAAGTTTATGCGGAAAATACGGCCTTGTCCAGAGAAAATGCAGTTTCCCGGATAATGACTATAAGGATATGCTCATTTATGCGTCAGGTCATAAGCTTTCGGACAACGAACTGAAACTTGTCAACAGGCTCTATGAGGTGCGAAATGAGGCGGCGTTTGCAGAATATACCTGATATGGCTATGACTATATGGAATAGTATTATTCTGCAAGCCATATAAAACAACGTGGAGTTTTGGTTCATTTTATTCATATTGATATGCAATGAGGCGGTCTTTGACCGTCTTTTATTTTTTCACGGCGATATAATGTAAATATTCCCGAAAAATTTGCTTACTGTAAAGGCAATTAATAGCTATTACAATATCGATAACGGAATATCGATATTCCGTGTATATATTTGTGATATTATATTTTATATGATATAATGAATACACAGTATTCATTATATATTGATTTAAATGCCCTTGCAGATGCGCAAATCACAGATTTGCTCCCTGCAAATCGGGCGATTATATCACAAAATCAAAGATTTTATGATATAATGAATACACAGTATTTATTGTTGTTTATGATGTTGATGATTTATTCAACAAACGAAGGTTTGACTCATGTCGGGCGCACGGAATGTGTTCCTGCATATTGGATATCATGCGGATATTCAGAACGTCAGATATAAACAGCAATATAATTCAGGGGATATTATTTCCGCAAAATTAACGTAAGGAAGGTTTGGGAAATGTTTGAAATTCTTGAAAAAAAGTGCCTTAATCCAACAGTAACTCTCATGAGAATATATGCTCCGAGAATTGCTAAAAAAGCAGAACCGGGTCAGTTCATTATCCTCAGAACAGACGAAAGCGGCGAGAGAATTCCGCTTACTATCGCTGATTATGACCGTGAAAACGGCTCTGTGACTATCATCTTCCAGATAGTCGGCGCTACTACCGAAAAGCTTAACCATATGAACGAGGGTGAATGTCTCCACGATTTTGTTGGTCCATTAGGACGTGCTACCGAGACTGACGGTCTGAAAAAAGTCGCTGTTGTCGGCGGCGGCGTAGGTTGTGCAATTGCCCTGCCTGTTGCCAAAAAACTCCATGAACTCGGCGTTGAAGTACACTCTATCGTCGGCTTCAGAAACAAAGACCTCGTTATCCTTGAAGACGAGTTCAGAGCCGCAAGCTCAAAGTTTGTGCTCATGTCCGATGACGGCTCTGCCGGCGAAAAGGGACTCGTTACAGATGCCCTGAAAAAGCTCATAGACAGCGGCGAAAAGTATGACCGTGTTATTACCATTGGTCCTCTTATCATGATGAAATTCGTCTGCAAACTCACCAAAGAGTACGATATTCCGACAGTTGCATCAATGAACCCTATCATGATAGACGGTACTGGTATGTGCGGCGGATGTCGTCTTACTGTTGGCGGCGAGACAAAGTTTGCCTGCGTTGACGGCCCTGAATTTGACGGCCATCTCATCGATTTCGACGAGGCTATGGCTCGTGGCGCAATGTACAGGCAGTTTGAGCGCAAGGCTCACGAGGAGACCTGCAATCTTTTCAGGGAGGTAAAGTAAATGGCTGATATGACTTCAAAAAGAAACGCTATGCCCGTTCAGGAGGCTGACGTGAGAAACAGGAATTTCAGCGAGGTCGCTCTCGGATATACCGAAGAACAGGCTGTCGCAGAGGCTAACAGATGCCTTAACTGCAAGAATAAGCCATGTACAAGCGGCTGTCCTGTACAGATAGACATTCCTGCATTCATCGCAGAGGTTGCAAAGGGCGATTTTGAGGCTGCTTATAAAGTAATTACCAAGTCAAGTTCACTTCCTGCCGTATGCGGACGTGTATGCCCACAGGAGACACAGTGCGAGAGCAAGTGCGTGAGAGGCATTAAGGGAGAACCTGTCGCTATCGGTCGTATTGAGCGATTTGTCGCAGACTGGCATAATGCAAATTCAACTGCCGCTCTCGAAAAACCTGCCCCGAACGGTCATAAAGCAGCAGTTATCGGCTCTGGTCCGTCAGGTCTTGCGTGTGCAGGCGACCTTGCAAAAATGGGCTATGATGTTACTGTTTTCGAGGCTCTCCATGTTGCAGGCGGAGTTCTTTCATACGGTATCCCTGAATTCAGACTGCCGAAAACTATCGTTCAGAAGGAAATTGACGGCTTGCGTGCTCTCGGCGTAAAAATCGAGACGAATACTGTTGTCGGCAAGACCGTTTCTGTGGACGAGCTTATGCAGGACGAAGGCTTTGAGTCGGTGTTTATCGGTTCAGGCGCAGGTCTGCCGAGATTTATGAACATCAAGGGCGAAAACCTCAACGGTGTTTACTCTGCAAATGAATTTCTCACACGTATCAACCTCATGAAGGCTTACCGTGAGGACAGCTCAACTCCGATAAGGGCAGGCGCAAAGGCTGTTATCGTGGGCGGCGGAAATGTGGCTATGGATGCCGCAAGATGCGCTAAACGTCTGGGCGCTGATGTGACTATCGTATACAGACGTACAGAAAACGAACTTCCTGCCCGTGCAGAGGAGGTCGAACACGCTAAGGAGGAGGGCATCGCTTTCCGTTTCCTTACCAATCCGACCGAGATAAAGGCTGACGAAAAAGGCTGGTCTAAGAGCATCGTATGTCAGGAAATGGAGCTTTCCGAGCCTGATGCTTCCGGACGTGCAAAGCCTGTTCCGAAAAAGGATGCTTTCATTGAACTTGATGCGGACTGCATTATTATGTCTATCGGTACATCGCCAAATCCGCTTATCAAATCCACGACAAGCGGTCTGGATACCCAGAAGTGGGGCGGAATTATCGCTGACGAGGACGGTAAGACCTCAAAGGACGGCGTTTATGCAGGCGGTGATGCGGTAACAGGTGCGGCTACGGTAATTCTCGCAATGGGCGCAGGCAAAAAGGCTGCCGCAGCTATGGACAGGTTCATGCAGGGCAAATAAGCTCTGAACGGAGTGACATTATGACAAAAAAAATAACCTCTCAGACTTTGTCAAGACTGCCGATGTACTTCAATTACCTGACATCGCTTCCCGACTCGAAAAAAAGCGGACATATTTCAGCTACGGCAGTTGCAGAGGCGCTGGGACTGAATGACGTTCAGGTGAGGAAAGACCTTGCATCGGTAAGCCGTGGCGGAAAGCCGAAAATAGGCTATGTTACGGCGGAACTTATAGGCGATATCGGGCATTTTCTCGGCTTTGAGAACCATGACGGCGTTGTTGTTGCAGGTATGGGAAATCTCGGCAGGGCGATGCTTGAATGCAACGGTTTTTCGGATTATGGTTTTGACATTCTCTGCGGATTCGATTGCAGCAGCGACATTGTCGGCACGGAGATAAACGGCAAGCCTGTCTATCATATCAGCGAGCTTTCGGAGTTTTGCAGAAACGGGAATATCAGGATAGGTATTATCACAGTTCCCGAAAATTCGGCTCAGGAGGTCTGCGATATCATGGTGGATGCAGGGCTTGAATATATTCTGAATTTTGCCGCAGTGCATCTTAATGCGCCGAAAAATGTGACTATTCATAACGAAAATATTTCGCTGACACTTGCTATGCTTGCTCGGATGTGAGCGTGTTCCCGTAATGCAGGAACAACAATTGAACGACATAAGGGGGATAGCCATGAGGAAAAAGGACAAAAAGGCTGTCGGCATCATGATAGCTGTGCTTATCATATGTATCGGCGGCATAATCGGTTTTTCATTCAGCATCATGAACCGCATCAGTTTCAACAAAAATGCGGTCACGGTCAGTGCGGTCATCTCCGACCTGCGTACTGAGTCCTATAATTCTGACGACAGTATTATCAACTATACGACAGTCTACGTGAAGTATAATTATAACGGTCAGGATTATACGCGCAAACTTGAAGGCTATGAAGGAGAAAAACGTGTCGGCGTTGAAGTTGATGTACAAATTGACCCTGATAACCCCACAGGACAGCCGCCTGCCGATATTAAAAGCAGTATTGCAGGTGTAGTTATCTGTGCATTCTTTGCTGTACTCTCTGTATTGGTTTGCAGGAATGTCCGCAGATCGCCGTGAAATAACAAAATTCGGGGACGGCGTTAAGATCGTCCCCTCAGCGTGTCAAAAAACTTATTTTGGGACGTCGAGGACGCCGTCCCCTACAAATGCATTAACGAAGAATAGCTGAATTGTAGGGGCTGGCGTCCTCGACAGCCCTTGCTTAACGAAATAATTTCGACTTTTTCAACAGACTACGGGGACGTCGTTAAGATCGTCCCCGTAGTCTTGTGATATAATTTTTATACTTGACATTTTACGCTTTCTGCTGTATAATATTTTTATCGCTTGTGTAGCACAGCTGGTAGTGCAGCTCATTCGTAATGAGCAGGTCGCAGGTTCGAATCCCGTCACAAGCTCCATATCTATAGAAACTGCACAGTTTTTCGCTGTGCAGTTTTTTGCTTTTTTTGCCGTAACCCCTTGACAAATGCTGTAAAATGGTGTATAATGTGTAAAGTGATTTTGGATTACACCCCGCAGAGGTGACGTTATGGCTAAGGAATTGAAGTTTGTTATGCTTCTCGATTGCTACGGCGATCTGCTCACTGAACATCAGCGGAGCATTATGGAGCTTTATTACTGCGAAGACCTCTCCCTTGCGGAAATCGGCAGTCCGCTCGGCATTACCCGTCAGGCTGTCAGAAGTCTTATCAAGCGCACTGAGGATATCCTCCTGAATTATGAGGAAAAACTCGGATTTGCTGAAAGACTCGGCAAAATGCGTGAATGTTTCGGAAATATCGAGGCGGCGGCTGAAAATATCACAGACGTTCCGCTGAAAACTACTATCAGCGATGAAATCAGAAAAGGTCTTGCACTATTATAATTACTAAGGAGGAATACGCATGGCATTTGAAGGACTTTCCGATAAACTGAATAATGTCTTCAAAAAACTCAAATCAAGAGGAAAACTCACCGAAAACGATGTTAAGGAGGCTATGCGTGAAGTACGCCTCGCTCTCCTCGAAGCCGATGTTTCTTACAAGGTCGTTAAGGACTTCGTAAAAAAAGTTACTGAAAGAGCTGTCGGTGAGGAAGTCCTCGCAAGTCTCACACCTGCACAACAGGTCGTTAAAATCGTTAATGAGGAACTCGTCGCTCTCATGGGCAACGACAACGCTCATATAAATTATGCCTCAAAACCGCCTACGGTAATTCTCATGTGCGGTCTGCAAGGCTCGGGTAAAACTACCCACACCGCAAAACTGGCTAAGCTCCTTAAAAAGGAAGGACACCGTCCTCTGCTTGCTGCCTGTGACGTTTATCGTCCTGCCGCTATTGACCAGCTTCAGGTCGTCGGCAAGAAGGCTGATGTCAAGGTATTCGAGATGGGACAGATCGATCCTGTCGAGATCGCTAAAAAGGCTCTTGCTTATGCCAAGGATTACGGTCACGATATTCTCCTCATAGATACCGCAGGCCGTCTCCATGTTGACGAAACTCTCATGGATGAGCTTGTGAATATCAAAAATGAGACAAACCCGGACGAGATAATGCTCGTTGTTGATGCCATGACAGGTCAGGATGCTGTCAATGTTGCCAAGGCTTTCGATGATGCTGTCGGCATTACAAGCGTTCTCATGTCAAAGCTTGATTCTGATACCCGTGGCGGTGCTGCTCTGTCAGTTCTCTCCGTTACAGGCAAGCCTATCAAGTATGTCGGCATGGGCGAAAAACTCGATGATTTCGAGCCTTTCCACCCTGAAAGAATGGCTTCAAGAATACTCGGCATGGGCGACGTTCTCACCCTCATTGAAAAGGCTGAAAACGTTATCTCACAGAAGGACGCTGAAAAGCTCTCCAAAAAATTCAAGGAAAACAAGTTCGACATGGACGACCTTCTCGACCAGATGAAGCAAATCAGACGTATGGGCTCTATGAAGTCTATCATCGGTATGCTCCCGGGTCTGGGCGATAAGCTCAAAGATGTTGATATAGATGACAGTCAGCTCAACAGAGTCGAGGCTATCATCACTTCAATGACAAAGGCTGAACGTGAAAAACCATCCATCATCAATCCGTCACGCAAAAGACGTATCGCAAAGGGTTCGGGCACTAAGGTCGAGGATGTTAATATTCTCCTCCGTCAGTTCGACGATATGCAGAAGATGATGAAGAAATTCACAGGAAGCGGCAGCAAAATGTCACTCAGAAAGGCAAGAAAACAACTCGCAGGCATGAACTTTGACAAGATGTCAGGCAAGGGCGGCGGAAATCTCCCGTTCTGATGAGGTGATATTATGTTATGGGGTTTATTGTGTATTGCGGCAGGCATCTTTTGTTTCATGGGTGCTTACAGGCAGTGGGGCTTTTATGTGAATGACGGCAAGTACAGATTTATGGCAAAGATGATCGGCGAGGGCGGCGCAAGGCTGTTCTACATGGGATTCGGCGTGCTCATTATCGTGCTCGGTTTGTTGTTCATGGTTGGCGTTATTGGCTGATAAACGGGGTAATAGACTATGAACAGTGTTATATTAAATGATTTGTTCCTAAGAATAAGGCGCAAGTTCATCAGTTTCAGGTCGCCTTTGCTGAGGATACTCTCGCTGGCATGCTGGGGAGCGTTGATAGTTGCCGAAATATACCTTAAATGCGCCTTAGATGATGACGAGGAGAAAAAAATCAAAAAAGTAATGATTATCATTTTTGTGGTTCTGTTGTTTATTTATTTTGCTGAAGCAATGTGGGGCGACAAGCTGTGAATAGTGAGATGCTTTTGAGAAACGTTTTTCGTTACAATTTTGATTCTCTGACATTAGGGATAGCAGCGCTCGTATGCATAGTTGTATGCTTAGTCTGCGTCGCTGTTGACAGCCGTTCAAAAAAGAAAAGCAAGGTGCGAAGTACTGTTATTATTATATGTTTTGTGCTTGTGCTGATACTGATTTTCGCAGATATATTCTGGGGAAAGAGTATAAAATAAGCTTTCAGGCGGATGTTCCGCATGAATATAAATCAAAAAATAATTCGGAGGTGAATAAAATGGCAGTTAAAATCAGACTCAGAAGAATGGGTGCTAAGAAGGCTCCTTTCTACCGTGTGGTTGTTGCTGACTCAAGATACCCAAGAGATGGTCGTTTCGTTGAGGAGATCGGTTTCTATGATCCTACTAAGAACCCATCTGTTGTAAAGATCGACGCTGATAAGGCTAAGGATTGGATCGCTAAGGGCGCACAGCCTACAGACACTGTTAAGGCACTCCTCAAGAACGAGGGCGTTCTTTAATTACCGCTTTTTTGACGAGGGAGAGACATAAGTCTCTGCCTTCGTTCCAAGAGCAATGGAGGATACGATGAAAGATTTACTTTATGCTGTAGTGGCTATGCTTGTCGAGGACAAGTCGGCTATAAATATAACCGAGGACGAACCCGATGAGGAAGGCGTTATCGTTTTCCACCTTAACGTCGCTCCTGACGATATGGGCAGAGTTATCGGTAAACAGGGAAGAATTGCAAAGGCTCTCCGCACTATCATGCGTGCAGGCGCTGCAAAGAAAGACCTGAAAGTTTCCGTTACTATTGAATAAAAAAAAGCCGCCGATAGTTTATATCGACGGTTTTTTGTTAATTTGATTATTGCAGCATTGAATTACCGGCAGGTTCGCCCCACTGGTTGCCCTGTGGCTGGCTTGGTGTACATAAGAACACGAGAACGATAATTCCGCCAACGAGCGGTATTAAGCTCATTAAAAGATACCAACCGCTCTTGCCGATGTCATGAAGTCTTCTGATGCTGAGTGCAAGACTTGGAATGAGTATAGCAAGTGAAAGAAGACCTGTCAGTATTTTGAATATTGATAAGAAACTGCTAAGAAGACCAAGTACAAAACCTACTATTAAAAAAGCAAGATATGTAAACCAGTATTCACTTCTTGTAGATCTTCCGTTAAAGTTGGTATAGTTCTGTATAAAAAGCTTAACAGCATCGATCATGTTAACATATGATGGGCTTGTCATTCTATTTTTCACCTCCAATATAAACAATTTAATACATTATATCATATTTTATAAGCAGTTTCAAGTATTTCCATCAAAAAAAAATATTTTACCATACAAATTTCATGTTGAATTTTTGTATGATTTTACATATAAGGTGATATTATGATAAAAGATATACTAAAACCCGAGACCTGTGCGGCTTGCAGGGAGTGCTGCCGTTTTGACAGGTACGATATCTGGGAAAATCCGGTTTTTACCATTGAAAACCTGAAAATTATCCTGAAAACAGACCCTGATAAGCAGTTTGTCCCAAAGGACGGCGGCTTTATCTATCGCCCCGAATTGTCCGCAGACGGCTCTTTTGACTGTGCTGCTCTGGGGGTGAACGGCTGTATGCTCGGTGACGACAAGCCGTTCGATTGCAGGATATGGCCGTTTCGTGTCATGGAAATCGGCGGCAGGCAGGTAATCACGCTTTCTTATTTGTGCGGGGAGATGTTCAGCCGTCCGCTCAGACAGCTTACTGACGTGCTGAAAGGCGGCGTGGCTGAACAAATATTCGCCTATGCGGACGAGCACCCCGACATAGTCAAGCCCTATTATGAGGGATATCCCGTTATTTTGTTCAGAAAAACGGAGATGTGAACGTTGCAAAATCCCCGGCATAAAAAATTCATTATGGGTATACAAACCCGAAAAAATGTGATATAATATATCTAATCAACAATAACAGAAAGAGTGGTCAGATGAACAAATACAAAAAACTTGCCTTAAATACAGCAGTTTTTGCAATAGGCAGCTTCGGCTCGAAGATACTTGTAATATTCCTCACAAGGCTTTATACGCACTTCCTCGGCAAAAACGAACTCGGCATAAAGGAGCTTTTAGAGCCGACTGTGCTGTTTTTACAGCCTATTTTCACATTCGCTTTGCAGGAGTATCTGATACGCTTCGGACTTGACAAAGATTATAACAAAAAAGAAGTGTTCACCACATCGGGCGTAATGACGCTCTCCGGCATGGTCATTATGGCTCTCATTGTGCCGTTTCTGAGGTTTATCCCTGCGCTGGACTATCTCAAAGGCTACTCGGCTATACTTATAGTATATGTCATAACCTCGTCACTGCGAATGCTCTGTCAGCAGTTCGTGCGCTCGATTGACATGGTGAAGCTGTTCTCGCTCGACGGAATCCTCGCCACGCTCACGCTCCTCATCTTCAACCTCATCTTCATTGCAGGCTTCAAAATGGGCGTATATGGCTTCATGCTGGCAGTTATCCTCTCGGATTTTCTCTCGGCGGCATACCTTTTCATCAAGGCTGACCTGCGGAAATATGCAGGAATGCGCTTCTTCAACAGCAAACTCGGCGGCGAGATGATCCGCTTTGCAGCGCCGCTTATCCCGACTATCGTCATGTGGACGATAACAAGCCTTTCCGACCGTATGTTCATCAATTCCATGCACAGCGACACCGTTGAGCTTGGCAAGGGCGCAGTCGGCGTTTACGGCACGGCAAACCGTTTCCCGAACCTTATTTCGATGGTTTCGACGATTTTTCTTTCGGCATGGAATATGTCTGCCATTACCGAGAACGATTCCGCAGACCGCAACAAATTCTATGAAAAAGTATACTCTGCGTATGAAGCTGTGCTGTTCATTGCAGGTGCAGGACTGCTGTTCCTGATAAAGCCTGTGACCGACATTCTGACCGATTACACGAAAAATCCCGAACTCCGCACGGTGTACATTTATACGCCGATACTCATTGGCGCAGTCATTTTCATGTGCCTCAACCAGTTCCTCGGCAGTATCTATTCCGCAACCAAACACTCGAAAAACTCCTTCTGGACGGCATTCGGAGCGTGTGTGGTCAACCTTGTGATGAACTATTTTCTCATTCCGACATGGGGCATTCAGGGGGCAGCACTTGCAACGTTCCTCAGCTATTTCTTCTGTTTCTGGCTGAGAATTGTCGATGCGAGGTACTATGTACCGTTTAAGTTTAACGGCATGAAGTGCCTGACGAATACCGCATTGCTTGGCGTGATGAGTGTTATTGTTATTTTTGATGCACCGATGAAACATCTCTGGACGTTTATTATTACTGTTTGTATAGTTGTGATGAATTTCAGTGCGATGATGTCAACCGTGAAGAAGATGCTGAAAAGGGCATAAATCAACCCAATATCATATACAAAATGCATATGTATTCACATTCAGCATAAATTTATTCATAAATATTCATATATATAAGGAGGTAAAAACCATGCCAACACCACACAATAACGCAAAAAAAGGCGATATAGCCAAGACCGTGCTCATGCCGGGAGATCCGCTGCGAGCAAAATTCATAGCCGAAAACTACCTTGAAGATGCTGTATGCTACAATGAAGTCAGAGGAATGCTCGGATTTACAGGCAAATACAAAGGAGTAACCGTATCTGTTCAGGGCAGCGGCATGGGTGTGCCGTCAATGGGTATTTATTCATGGGAGCTGTTCAACGAGTACGATGTGGAAAATATCATCAGAATTGGTACGGCAGGTGCGATTGCGGATAACGTTCAGCTCCGTGACATCGTAATTGCCATGAGTACAAGCACAAATTCTGCCTATGCCTCGCAGTATCGCCTGCCGGGGACGTATGCGCCTACTGCTTCGTGGAAACTGCTCTCGAACGCCGCAGATGCCGCAAAAGCTAAGGGTAGTACCTTCCATGTGGGAAATATCCTCACAAGCGACACTTTCTATGACGATGCTGACAGTCTTGCTGAGTGGCGTAAAATGGGCGTTCTTGCAATAGAGATGGAGACTGCCGCTCTTTATATGAATGCCGCTCGTGCCGCAAAAAATGCGCTGTGCATTCTCACCGTTTCGGACTGTCCGCTCAAAGGCGAGTCAACATCCGCAGAAGAACGCCAGACCTCGTTCCGTGAAATGATGGAAATTGCGCTTGAAACGGCGGTCAGACTGTGAAATCCTGATGCTCTGAATCAGGCAGTCCGTACAGCAGACATAATCGCAAGTCACATTTATGGCTATATTTGGGGAATTGAAAAAAATTTTTCAATTCCCTTGTTTTTTGTGTAACGAAATGAAAAGTAGTTCGTCTAACCTTATGAAAGGCGGTGATAAGATATGAACAAGGAATTTGATGAAATATACAAAATGTATTCTGCTGACCTGTATAAATTCATCATGAAACTGTGTCGAAACGAGGCGCAGGCTATGGACATCATGCAGGATACCATGCTCAAAGCAATTACTTCAATTGACAAATTCAGGGGTGATTGCTCAATTAAAACATATCTTTTTACTATTGCCCGAAATCTGTATACCGACAGTATTAAAAAAGCCGAGAGCAAAAACGTCTCGTCAGACGAGCTTGAAACTGAATTTCCCGATAACAGCTCATTCGTGGACAGGCTTGCTGACAAGGAGAGTGCGCTAAAGATACACCGCCTTCTGCATCTCCTTGACGAGCCGTACAAGGAGATTTTCAGCCTGAGAGTATTCGCAGAACTGAGCTTCAAGGAAATCGGCGGAGTGTTCGGAAAGACCGAAAACTGGGCAAGAACTACGTTTTTCAGAGGGAAAAAGAAACTTATCGAACTTATGGACAAGGAGGAATTAACATGAAAGTGACGGACTGCAAAATTATCGAGGATATTATTCCTCTCTGTAAAGAGGGCATATGCAGCGACGAGAGCAAGGCACTTGTTGAGGAGCATATCAGAGAGTGTACGATATGCAGAAAATTATATGAGGAAATGCCTGAAGAAAATACAGAAAGTATTCTGAATGTTCCAAAGGAAAGTGAAGTTTTTCTCAAAGTCAACAAGAAAATGAAACGGAGCAAACTGAAAATAATTCTTCTTTCACTCGTGATATTCGTAATTCTGGGCACATTAGGCTGGCTCACATACGGACAGATAATTCATGACTATCGAAGTTTTGACACGATAATTCAGTCGATTGAAACAAAACGAATGGTGAATAAGCTTATAGATGGTGATATTTCAGGATATATCGATTCTCTGTCTTTTGGCGGCTTTTATAATGTAAGCCGTGACATCGCATTTCACGTTGAAGACCTGAGAGAAAACGCCCGACAGGAAATGGAAAAGGTGTATGACAAATTTCTGAAAGATGCGGATATCGAAAAAATTAAAGTATACTCAGTATATGGCCCTACAATAAGCACAAAAGAAGGCTATATGTCTAATGTTGTTAACAATGTCACAGTAAGGTTTACAAATCAAAGTGAACTTCATCTTGACTATACCAAAAATTTTGACGGATTGTATATTTGTATAAGAGCAGATTATGTAGAGAATGAAGAATATAAAGAAAATGAGCTTTCGCATCTGCTTGAAAATATGTCTGGGGACGATTTTATGTCGCTCGGAATGGCTCAGTTGCTGTTCAGAAAGATAACAACTGAATATCCTGCGCTGAAAAACGGCTCACAGTTTATGATGTCAACATGGTTCGTTCCAGAAGTGCAGGAGAGCGTGGACAATGCAATGCGGAACTTTTACTCAAATGGTTATACATTCAGTAATGTTGTGATATCGCAGCCGTTTTATGATGAAGAAAAGAAAATGCGGTATTACTGTGCGTATTTTGAAAGCGATTGCGATGACGGTCATGTTATGATGAAGGCAAAGCTATATTATTCATTCTATGGGCTTCTTCAGCCTGAACCTGACGATATTTCCGTGTTTGCGGATGGCGATTGTCAGGAGCTCATCGATGCTGTGAAGGGATTTTTCGGGTAATAACATGGGGTAGTGCAGGGGTGCATCTATATGTGCCCTTGCATATGTTATATATCAAAATTTTTTGATTTGTATGCAAAATCTTGACATTAAGCCTAAATTAAGGCTTGTTTAAGACTATTTTAAGGTTGACAGGGTATATTATTAGTGGATTAAGTAATCCCCCAATTCCCCTTCTATATTTTATTTATCTATTTTTCTTTTGGCTATGTCTTCGGGCATAGCTTTTTTGCTTGCGGAGAGCCTCCGCCGGCTGTCACGCTACGCTCGTAAACTCGCTTACTCTGTACAGGGCAGAAAGTCTGCTTTCGCTCGCTGTTGCCTTAAAGGACAGTTTTCACGCTGCCCTTTTGCTTTATTGTGTATCTGACGGCATATCCGCAAAAAAAACGGACAGCCGAAACTGTCCGATTTTACGATTATTTCTTGATTTTCTTAGCAACATCTTCAATGACATCCTTAGCCTTTTCGATGTTCTCCTTTGTTGCGACTTTCTTGACTGCCTTCTCGATTTTTTCATCGGGGAGGTCAATACCTGTCTTTTTTTCAACAAGCTCAACTGCGCTCTTTATGCCTTTGATTTCCATTGGATTACCCTCTTTCTATAAAAATATATTCTTATTATATCACATAATTTATATAAAATCAAGCACCTTGAGCTGAAAAACTGTACAAATTTGCATCTGCGTACTGCTCTGGGCTTTTACCTGTTATGCAGCGGAGAGCCTCCACAGGCAATCACGCTGCGCTTGTAAACCCGCTTATCAAATACATATTGACTTTATCCCGGCAATATTATATAATAGTTTAAGGCAACACCGCACAAAGTACGTCTAACGACTTTGTACGGTGTTGCCTTAAGTAAACTTTGACAGCGAAAGGAGCAGTCAGATGGCTAAACTCAGTATCACTACAATTCATGGCAAAAAAGCGGTAAAGTGCAGACTTTCTCACGAGGAGACCATTAACGGCAGAGAACTCGATTTCCTCGCCGCCTGTCCGACACAATGCTTTATGCGCCCCGTCATGAAAGGCGATAAATCGATGATTTTCGTGGGCGCAGACGGTATTCCTGCCGCCACAGCTCTCAAAGCCAAACTAACCAAAAATAAATATTTTCTTATCATTGCACAGCTTATTGAAATGCTCCGTTCAGCCCAGCAGTACGGCTTCGACCTGAATAACCTCGTCCTTGACCCGAAAATTATGCTCCTGAACCCGAAAAACAGCCAGATATTCATGCCTTACATCCCCATTACCGACTGTACAACGCCTAACGGCGGCATGATAAGATGTCTCCGTGAGGTCTCGACTCTTGCGGAATTTGCTTCGGAATATGACTTTTCGTTTGCTGATGCGTTCATGTGCCATGTTATGAGTATGGGGCGATTTTCCGCTGATGATGCCGATGACTATATCCGTGAGGTCTCCCCGAATACAAACAAAGAGCTTGCCATGCTCCCGAATGTCCAGACTTTACGCAGTATTCTCCATAACCTTGAACAAAGCGGCATCTCGCTGACCGAAAAGCCGACTTTCTTTCAGCTTGTGTTTGGCAGTGCAGCAATTTTTGGCAAGAATATGCCCGAAAAAATTGAGCCTGAAAATGATGATGCAGTAAACGGAAATGACGATTTCAAGCCGCATGATTTCTTTGAGGACGAGTCCGAATCGGATATTGACGATGACGATATTTTCCAGTCTGAGCCTGAATTTGAGACTCATCTCTATGAAGCGCCTGCCGCCGAAAGAAGTACATTTGAACGTCCGAAAACTGAAAAGCCTGCCCCTGCCGTGCCGCAGATGACGAGATGCCCTGAAATTACAAGGCGCTCAACAGGTCAGAAATTCCGCATAGATAAGCCGATTTTCAGAATTGGCAAGGAGAATGCCCGTGTGGATTTCTATGTCAGCAATAATCCGACGGTCAGCCGTGTCCATGTTCACATCATCACAAGAAATGGTCATTATTACATCATTGACCAGAATTCAACTAACCGTACATTTGTCAACGGCATCCATGTGCCGCCGCAGGTGGAATATAAACTGCGTGACGGCGATGAGATAAAACTTTCAAATGAATTATTCGATTTCAGGGTAGAATTATGAGATATATTGCAGCCGCCGATACTGACATCGGCATTCACAAAAGCGTAAATCAGGACAGCCTTTGCATAAAAATAGCCGAGATCAGGACACAGCCTGCCGCACTTGTCATGGTCTGCGACGGCATGGGCGGTCTTTCATGCGGCGAAATTGCAAGCGCTGACGTTATCAACAGCTTTTCAGACTGGTTTGAGAACGAATTTCCCACGGAAGCCCTCAAATGGGACTGGAATGAGGCGGCGTTCAAGGTTATCGAGCGACTTCATGCGCTCAACGAACAGCTCATAACCTACGGCGCAAGGAACAATATGAAGCTCGGCACGACCGCAACGGGTATTGTGGCTTATGGCTCACGCTATCTGATGTTCCACGTAGGCGATACACGAATTTATAAAATATCTGACAAATTAAGGCTTCTCACCACTGACCATACTTACATAAAACGTGAGATGGAATTGGGCAATATGACTGAAGAACAGGCAAAAACTGACCCTCGCCGCAATGCTCTTTTACAATGCATTGGTGCGGCAGGTGAGATAGAACCGCAGGTCAGACTTGGCAATATCGAGTTTGGTGCAAATTATATGATATGCTCCGACGGCTTCAGGCACGTCATCACTCCCAAGGAGATATTTGATGGACTGCATCCCGATATTACGCCGACAAAGACCGATATGAAGGTGCATCTCCGTGAGCTTATCGAAACTGTCAAACTGCGTGAGGAACGTGATAATATCACCGCTGTCATGTTCAGGGCAGAACGGTAAATCGGCAAAATATCAGCTATAAAGCGTGTTATGATATTTTTTCAATATTACATCCAGTATAGTAATGCCTGAGAATTTGTTCCCATGTCTTGCCGCTTGCCGCCATAGCGTTTGCACCGTACTGACTCATTCCGACGCAGTGACCGAAACCATGCGTTGTGAAGATAGTCTCTGTGCCCTCATAGCGAACGTCAAAGCATGGTGAACGGAGGGCGAGCGCACTGCGTAATTCTGCGCCTGTAGCCGTAATATCGCCAACATCGGCTTCAAGCACCATGCCCGACTCCGAGGCCTTTTTTACTATCACCCATATGGGACATTCGTCATCAAGCACAATGCCCGGAAACGCCGTTTCAAGCTTATTTCTGAGCACTTCACGGTCATAGCGCACCTCGTCGGTATATTTCGGGGCATCAAGGTCGCTGCTGCTGTCTACGGGTACAAGGTAGCTGACTGCCGTTCCCCAAGCATTTTCGGCACTTTCCGTCATGCCCGGCGACATGGAATGGAACGCAGAGATTATCGGTTCATCGTTATAAGTTATAACATAATCCATCACCTCGTCAGCCGCATCGCTGATACGCTGATAGTTTTTCTCAAAATCTGCGCCGAAGAATTGCTTTGCCTGTTCCTTTGTGTAGTAGCCCTGATACTGCGAAACATCGGTGGAAAAGTCTGCTCCGCAAAGTTCGGGAGTGGGAAATTTCTGTTCATGCATACGCTGTCTTTCGGCATATGTATGCGCCGCAGCAGCCTGAGCTTTCAGCGCCTCGGAATGGAATGAGGCTGGCATTTCCGCACAGACTGCGCCGATTACATAATCTCTGACGGGAACTTCAAGTATTTCTCCTGTTGAAACTTCAAGTACTTTGTAAGGCTGTTCCGACAGCTTTTTTTTATTTTCGGCAGTTGCAGTCTGCGGTTCGGGGGCGATTTTTCGGGTATGCGGGACTGCCATCGGTATTGCAGGGAATATGAGTACCGCCGCTGCAAGCAAAAATGCCGCAATGATGTATTTTTTCATGTTCATCGTCCTTTCTTTGTCTGTTATTTTGTTTATGCCGATATTTCGGGATATGGGTGATGTCGATGACACCGTTTCCTACAGTTTCAGACTTTTGGTCTGAATGTATATCGTTTTCACACACTCACCTCATTCCTTTCACATTCTGCACCGAATTTTCACTGAATATACATTATTATCCGCTGATATTCATTGACACAGCGGTTTTTTTGTTGTATAATAAGTAGTGAATATGTTCAAGGAGTGTGGTAATTAATGCCATCATTTATTTCTGGTGCCAATATTACAGATTTATGCGGCGAGCTTGAAAAAAAGACTGCCGTTGATCCAAAGCTGTATGAAAAATATCAGGTCAAAAGAGGTCTCCGCAACAGTGACGGTACAGGCGTTATTGCCGGTATAACCAATATCTGCAACGTTCACGGATATCTCCTCAACGAGGGCGAAATGGAGCCTATCCCCGGTCAGCTCATCTACAGAGGGTATAATATCAACGACCTTGTGGGAAATGTTGAGGCTGAAAACCGCTATGGCTATGAGGAGACCGTTTTCCTTCTGCTTTTCGGACATCTCCCGAATAAACAGGAGCTTTCTCATTTCAATACATACATCTCGCTCAAACGTGACCTGCCTAACGGTTTCGTTGAGGATATGATACTCAAAGCTCCGTCCAAGAATATCATGAACAAGCTCGCACGTTCCGTCCTTGCTCTCTATTCCTACGACGACTCATGCGAAAACAAGAGCCTTGAAAGCGAAATGCGTACCGCTGTAAGCCTTATTGCAAAGCTTCCTGTCATCATGGCTAATGCATATCAGGTAAAGCGCCGTGTTTTCGACAACCAGAGCATGATAATGCATCCGATAAACTATGAGGAAAATACCGCACAGTGCATCCTCTCGCTTCTCCGCCCTGACAGACAGTACACAGAGGATGAGGCTCAGATGCTCGACCGTCTGCTCATGATACAGGCTGAACATGGCGGCGGCAATAACTCAACATTCACCTGCCGTGTGCTCACTTCATCGGGTACAGACCCGTATTCCGCATACTCCTCGGCTATCTGCTCGCTTAAAGGTCCACGTCACGGCGGCGCAAATATTCAGGTCATCAATATGCTTGACAACTTCAAAGCCAATATCAGAAACTGGGAGGACGAGGGCGAAGTTGCCGATTATATGCGTAAAACTCTCAACAAGGAGACAAATGACCATTCAGGTCTTATCTACGGCATGGGACACGCTGTATACACTGTCTCTGACCCTCGTGCAGTACTCCTCAAAAAGAAGGCTTTCGAGCTTGCAAAGGGCAGGGAGATAGAGGCTGAATTCCGTCTCCTTGAAACTATCGAGCGCCTTACTCCGGAAGTTTTCAAAGAAGTCAAGGGCAGTTCAAAGCCTATGTGTGCGAATGTTGATATGTATTCAGGTCTTGTTTACCGTATGCTCGGTATTCCTGACGAACTGTTCACTCCGCTCTTTGCCGTCGCAAGAATGGGCGGCTGGGCAGCACACCGCATGGAGGAACTCCTCACAGGAAATCGCATTATCCGCCCTGCATACAAGCCTGTTGCGAAAGAGCATGAATACATAAAGCTTGACGAAAGAGCATGATGAAAAAGGGTAAACTGCTCCCTGCGCTTATTTCTGTGACAATGCTGACAGGCTGTACGTTCGGTACAAATATCGATACCCTCATGGCTCCGCCGAAGCTCAGCGTTGAACAGGAACAGATATACAGCGCCCTCACCAAAGCCGCAGGTACTTCAATAAAGCTGAAATACCCCAAGTCGGGAACATACCTTTCGGCTTTCATAGTCGAGGATATTGACGGCGACGGCGGCAATGAGGCTGTGGTCTTTTACGAGAAAAACGGTCTTACGGTCGAGGAAAATACACTGAGAATAAACATTCTTGACAAATCCGACGGCAAATGGAGCTCCGTCTGCGATACTACGGCGGAAGGCTCGGAGATAGAAAAGGTTATGATATCAAAACTCGGTTCTGATGAACGTGTAAACCTGATAATCGGGTGCAGTCTCATAAACCGTTCGGAAAAGAATGTATCGCTCTATAATTACAGTGACGGAAATATCGAAAATACCTTTACATCGCCATACTCCTTCTTTGATGTCACCGACCTTGACAGCGATGATGAAAACGAATTTCTACTCCTGACAGGAGCATCATTCAATACAAATGCCGCAGTTGAGGCATATAAATTCGACGAAAACGGTAAATGTCCGCCATACTCCAGAGAACTAAGCGGAAACTTTACCGAATTTGAAAACATAAGCTACGGCAAAACAGGAAGCGGTGCAACTGCTCTGTATATCGATGCCGCCGCAGGAAACGGCATTATCCAGTCTGACGTTTTCTATATGGATGACAGCGGCTTGAACAAGGTATTTGCAGAGCCGTCCGAGTCCTCGGCAACAAGCAGACCGTCAGGATGTACTTCATTTGATGTTGACGGCGACGGAATCCCCGAAATTCCCGTGCAGTCCATCTTCAAAGGCTATGAGGGAGCTTCCGAAAGCGAACAGATCATGGCAACTGACTGGATGTTCATAAACGAAGAAGATCAGCTTGAAAAGAAATATTCCTCATATTTCAGCGTAACTGACGGCTATATCTTCATACTGCCCGAAAAATGGCGTGACAGGATAACTATCAAGCGTGACTCGGTCAATGACGAAATGGTATTCTGCAAATACTCGGAAGAAGGGGCAGGACGTGAGCTTTTAAGGATATTCTGCGCTGAGGATAAAGCCTCCCGTGAGGACAGGATGGCAAACGGATATATGCTCCTGCATTCAAAGGGTGAAACTGCTTATCTTGCGTATGTTCCGCCTGTTCCTGATACGGAAAGCGACGGTTTGTCATTATCATCGGGTGAAGTTGCTGTCGGGTTCAGGTATAAGGAATAATTATCCATAAATTCGTAAAATATACACGATAATATGCATAAAGCAAGGCATATCCGCCCCCATACAAATTGGAATATCAAACCGGAAATAATATCCCGAAAAGGAGTGAAATAAATGAAACGTATACTTATATGCGAGGACGAGGATACTATCCGTGAATTTGTCGTTATCAACCTCAAACGTGCAGGATATGACGTTGTTGACGTTAACTGCGGAGAGGCTGCACTCAAAACATTCGAGACAGAACACGGAAATTTCGACATAGTCCTCCTTGATATCATGATGCCCGGCATCGACGGCTTCACAGTCTGCAAGAAGATACGTGAGAAAAGCTCAACTATCGGCATTATCATGCTGACCGCAAGAACTCAGGAAATGGATAAGGTAAGCGGTCTTATGATAGGTGCTGACGACTATATTACCAAGCCGTTCTCGCCATCGGAGCTTACTGCCCGTGTTGATGCGATATACAGACGTGTATGCATGAGCTTCAGCAAGGATGAACAGCAGTCCGTCATTGAAAGCGGCCCGTTTGTGCTCAACCTCAAAAGCCGTACCGTCACCAAGAACGGCGAACCTATCGAGCTTACTCAGGTCGAGTATCAGATAATGGAATTCTTCATGAACAACAAGAATACCGCCCTTGACCGTGCGGCTATCCTCAACCATATCTGGGGCGAAAGCTACTACGGCGACGACAAGATAGTTGACGTTAATATCCGCCGCATCAGAATGAAGATTGAGGAAGAACCCTCAAGCCCGAAGTATATCATCACTATCTGGGGCTACGGCTATAAGTGGAATGACGTTCAGTAATGGCTAAGAAAAGTATCACTAAACGCTGGATAATCAACAATCTCGGACTTGTTGTGCTGGCACTTGTCATAATCAGCATGGTCATTATCTATGCCGTTCAGAACTATTTCTACAGCTCCGCAAGACAGTATCTTGTGTCCAAGATAAATGCGGTAACAAGCGTCCTGAGTATACATTCACAGGACAGCTCCGCAAACTTTGCAGCGGAAATGCGTACCATGCTCGAAACCTTCAACGAAAAGGACAAGATCGAGCTTATGGCTATAAATTCAAAGGGCAGAGTCGTGCTTACTTCATCGGGATTTTCTCCTGACGAGGACGATGTAATGCCTGACTACATCGAGGCTATGGAAAAGGGCGAAGGCTCATATATCGGCAGACTCCACGGCGGCGAAAAGATTCTTGCCGTATCCGTTCCGATATCTTCCATGAGCAATGAATACAGCTCCGTCCGCATGGTCACGTCACTTACCGAGATAGACAGCACGATAATGACCTATATTGCGGCAGTTGCAGTGATATGCTTCACTATAATATTTATCATTGTCACTATCGGTCTTTATTTTGCAGGCTCTATCGTAAAGCCTATCCGTCAGATAAGCAATATTGCACGTAAAATAGCTATGGGCGACTTTTCCGTGCGTATCGAAAACAGCAGCGATGACGAGATAGGTGAGCTGTGTACTGCCATTAACCATATGGCGTTCGAGCTTTCTGCGGCAGAGTCCATGAAAAATGAGTTTATTTCGTCCGTTTCGCATGAGCTGAGAACTCCGCTTACTGCGATAAAAGGCTGGGCTGAAACACTCATGCTTGACGGCGGAAACAGTCCCGATACCATGAACAAGGGCGTTAAGATAATCGTGACCGAGACAGATCGTTTGCAGCAGATGGTCGAGGAGCTTCTTGACTTCTCACGTATGCAGAACGGACATTTCACTCTCCAGAGCGCTACTATGGATGTCCTTGCAGAGCTTGGCGATGCCGTACTGATATACAGCGAAAAGGCAAAGCGTGAAAACAAGAAGATAATTTATGACGAGCCTGAGATGCTGCCTTTCGTTTTCGGCGACAAGAACCGTATCCATCAGGTTTTCATCAACGTTGTGGACAATGCCGTGAAGTATTCCTCGGAGGGCGATGTTATTACCATAACCGCTTCACAGTCGGGGGATGACGTGGTCATTGCAGTCAAGGATACGGGCGTAGGAATAAAGCAGTCCGATCTTGCCAAGGTCAAGACAAAGTTCTATAAGGCAAATCACACACGCAGAGGTTCAGGCATCGGTCTTGCCGTTGCTGATGAAATAATAAGTATGCACGGCGGCAGTCTCTCTATTGACAGTGAGGGCGAAGGGCTCGGCACTACCGTTACCATTACGCTGCCGGTACAGAAAAAATAATCATTTTCATAAAATAAACAGGAGAAATTATGAGCAGCAAAGATACACAGCACACTGAAAAATTCAAATCAAAAATAGGAGGTCAGGCTCTTATTGAGGGAATTATGATGCTCGGCCCGACAACGGGCGCTATGGCTTGCAGACTGCCTGACGGTACGATAGATCTCGAAACATGGGACGAAAACAACGGAAAAAATGCTCCGTGGTATAAAAAAGTTCCACTCGTGAGAGGTTGTACAAGCTTCATTACATCACTCACAAAGGGCTATAAGTACATGATGAAGTCCGCCGACAAACAAATCGTCGATGATGAGGAAGATGACGGAAAAGACGGCAAAAAGCCTGAAAATACAGCCGAAAAGCAGCAGAATGACAGCGAAAATGCTCCAAAGGGCGATTATGTCCCTATGACTGAATTCAACGGAACTGTTCCTGACGGCGGCAGTGTTATAGTTCAGCATAAAAGCACTGACGGCGAAAAGAAAGAGGAGGGCAGCGGCTTTGAAATTGTCCTGTATATAGGCATTATCATTGGTCTTGTCATTGCAGTCGGACTTTTCGTTTTCCTGCCGAAGATACTTGTAGGATTTATCCCTGATATCAAGTCACACCGTATTCTCCGCTCATTCCTTGAGGGTATCGTGAAAATTGCGATATTCGTCGGATATATGGCACTCACAAGCCTTATGAAGGACATAAAGCGTCAGTATATGTATCACGGCGCAGAACATAAGACAATTGCCTGTCATGAGGCTGAACTGCCGCTGACTATCGAAAATGTACGCAAACAGACTCGTTTCCACAAAAGATGCGGTACAAGCTTTATCTTCATCGTGCTCATAGTCAGCATTCTGGTCATGTGTCTCGTGCCGTTCACCGTTACATGGCAGAGAATACTTGCCTCACTGGTACTTCTGCCGCTTGTGGTCGGCATTTCATACGAATGCATACGCCTTGCAGGAAACAAGGATAATCTGTTCACACGCATACTTTCTGCTCCGGGTCTTGCAATGCAGAGAATTACTACCCGTGAACCGGACGACGGCATGATAGAAATTGCAATTGCCGCTCTTAAACCCTGTATTCCTGCCGATAAGGAGGAGGACAAGTGGTAAGCCGCAGACAGCTTTTTGCGGAATGCTGTTCACTGATAGAAAAAAGCGGCACAGATTCCGCCGATTTCGATACGCTCTGCATTTTTCAGGACGTTCTCGGCGAAAAAACGCCCATGTTTGCCCCTGAAAAGGAGGTCAGTGAAGCTAACGAAAAAATAATCCGTGAACTTGCTGAAAAGCGCTCACAGGGTCAGCCTTTGCAGTATCTCCTCGGTGAATGGGAGTTTTACGGCTATAATTTCAAGGTCGGCGAGGGAGTTCTCATTCCACGTCCCGACACCGAAACTCTCATTGAACAGGTACTGGATATTTGCCGCACAAACGGTCTTGTCAGTCCGAAAATAGCCGATCTTTGTTCGGGAAGCGGCTGTATCGCAATAACTCTCAAAAAAGAAATTCCCTCAGCTGATGTTTATGCCATTGAGCTTTCGGATAAGGCATTCGGCTATCTCAGGGAGAATGTCAGGCTGAATAATGCCGATATAACCGTAATTCACGGAGATGTTTTTGATATCCATATTCGTGAGGACCTGACGGACTTTGATATTATCGTCAGCAATCCGCCCTATCTCACTCAGGAGGATATGGACACGCTCCAGACCGAAGTCACTTACGAACCTGCACTTGCACTTTTCGGCGGCAGCGACGGACTTGACTTCTACCGCAATATAACGAAAACATGGCGGAGATCTCTTAAAAAAGGCGGCTGGCTCTGCTATGAATACGGCTTTGGTCAGCATGATGATGTGAAGAAAATACTGCTTGAAAATAAATTTGAAAATATAACGCTCTGCCGTGACCTCGGAAACATATTCCGGACGGCAGCCGCACAGAAAACGGAGGTATAACCATGGCTAAAAAAGAACTTGCAAAAAAACCGGCTGTTACCAAGATAACCACAAAGGACGACAAGAAAACTGCCCTTGACGGTGCTCTCAAACAAATCGAAAAGAAGTACGGCGCAGGCGCTGTTATGCGTCTCGGACAGACTACAACTCTCAATGTTGATGCTATCCCTACAGGCTCTATGCGCCTTGATATGGCTCTCGGAATTGGCGGTGTGCCCCGTGGACGTATCGTTGAGATATACGGCCCTGAAAGCTCAGGAAAGACCACAGTTGCACTTTCTATCATCGCTCAGGCTCAGAAGCTTGACGGCGAAGTTGCTTTCATTGACGTTGAACACGCCCTCGACCCTGTATATGCAAAGGCTCTCGGCGTAAATATCGACAATCTTCTCGTTTCACAGCCTGACAGCGGCGAACAGGCTCTCGAAATTGCCGAAGCTCTTATCCGTTCCGGTGCTATCGATGTTATCGTTCTCGACTCTATCGCAGCAATGACTACCCGTGCCGAAATTGACGGCGATATGGGCGACCTGCACGTAGGTCAGCTTGCACGTCTTATGTCTCAGGCTATGAGAAAGCTCACCGCCGCTATCTCAAAGTCAAACTGTGTTGCAATCTTCATTAACCAGATACGTGAAAAGATCGGCGTTATGTACGGCAACCCCGAAACTACTCCGGGCGGACGTGCCCTGAAATTCTATGCGTCTGTACGTATCGAGGTAAGAAAGGGCGAGGCTATCAAGTCAGGCTCTGAAGTACTCGGCGCAAGCACACGATGCAAAATAGTCAAGAACAAGGTCGCTCCGCCGTTCAAGGAGTGCGAATTTGACCTTATGTACGGCTCGGGCATATCACGTACAGGCGAGATACTTGACCTTGCCGTTGACCTTGACATCATCAAGAAGGGTGGCTCATGGTTCAGCTATAAAGACCAGAAACTCGGTCAGGGACGTGACAATGTAAAGGAACTTCTCAAAAACAACGAGGCGCTCATGAAGGAGATAGAGGAGCAGATTCTTGCACGCAAGGACGAACTGAGCGTTTCAGTTAACACCGGCAGTGATACACCGCCGGCTGCATCTGATGTTAAATCTTCTGACGATAAATCTTCCAATAACGAGATACAGACCGTTAATGACGATGATATCCTTGCAGATATCGAGGAGGATTTTGAAGAATTTACTCCTGCCGAGGAATAATGAAGGTAACTTCCGTTTCCCGATATAAAGGGACGACATTTCAGGTTGAGCTTGACGACAGCCGCAGGCTCTATCTGCATATAGATATTATTACGGACTATTCAATAAAAGCGGGAATGGAGCTTGAACATGACGAGCTGAAAAAAATCGTCTATGCCTCCAATTTCCGCAGAGCATACCAGCGCAGTCTGCATCTTCTTGATTACCGTGACTATTCGTCCGCAGAAATGTTTGATAAGCTTATCGAAAACTATAAGAGTGAGCCGCTGTGCCGTGCCGTTCTGAAAAAGCTGACCGAAAGCGGTCTCATAAGCGATGAACGCTATGCGGAACGTCTGGCACGAAAGCTTGTTGAGTCGAAGAAATTCGGCTATCGGCGTGCAAAACGTGAGATAATGCAGAAGGGTATCAGTGAATTTCTTGCTGATGATGCACTCGAACCTTATTCTGAAATGTTCGGGGAAAATCTTATGGAACTTCTGCGGACAAAGCACTGCCGCAGTCTCACCGATAAGGACGACAGAAAAGCTGTTGATAAGGTCAGAAATGCGCTTGTACGCTATGGCTATGACTTTTCTGAAATAAACCGTGCTGTCAAAGAATATTTTGAGAATATATGAACTTGTCCGCAAAGGGAATGAGTTCAAATTGAAAATGAGGAGGACAACTAATATGGCTATCAAAGTTGGCATGGTCTCTCTTGGATGCTCCAAGAACCTTGTGGACTCTGAAAGAATGCTGTTCAAGCTGAAAAAACACGGCTACAAGCTGGTCACAGAACCGGGGCTTGCAGATGCTGCTGTTGTCAATACCTGCGGATTTATCAAGTCCGCAAAAGAGGAAGCCATCGAAACCATCCTTGAACTTGCCAAGCTCAAAGAGGAGGGCACTCTCAAAAAAATCATCATCACAGGCTGTCTGACGGAACGCTACAGAGAGGAAGCCGCCGAGCTTTTCCCCGAAGCCGATGCTGTTGTCGGAATTGGCAATACAAAGGATATAGTTGATATCCTTGACCATGTTTTCGCAGGCGAAAGAGTTGTGGATTTTGCTCCGAAACTCGATGCAGAACTCACGGGCGAACGAATAATATCAACTCTGCCGTTCTTCACATACCTTAAAGTTGCGGAGGGATGCTCAAACTGCTGTACCTACTGCGCTATACCAATGATAAGAGGCAAATTCAGAAGCGTACCAATGGAGGACGTTCTCAGCGAAGCTCGTCACCTTGCAGAAAACGGCGTGTCCGAGATAGTGGTGGTGGCTCAGGATACTGCACTCTACGGCAGTGACCTCTACGGCGAACCAAAGCTTGCAGAACTGCTTACGGAGCTTTGCAAAATTGACGGACTGAAATGGATACGCACTCTCTACTGCTACCCTGAACGCATTACCGATGAACTTCTGGACGTTATCGCCCGTGAGGATAAGATAGTGAAATATCTCGAAATACCGATACAGCATTGCGACGGCGATATTCTCAGCCGCATGAACCGCTGGGGCGATGAAGAAAAGCTTGAGGCTCTGTTTGCACGAATCAGGGAGAAGATACCGGGTGTCATTCTGAGAACGACACTCATCACAGGTTTCCCCGGCGAGACTGAGGAACAGTTCAATAATCTTGCTGAATTTGTGAAGCGTGTGCGCTTTGACAGGCTCGGCTGTTTCCCTTATTCACGAGAGGAGGGCACTAAGGCTTTCGATATGCCTGACCAGATAGACGAGGAGACTGCCGCCCACCGTGCAGATATAATCATGGAACAGCAGATGCTCATAAGCTGTGAAAACAACGAAAAATTGCTTGACCGTGAGCTTACTGCCGTTGTTGAGGGGTTTGACAAATTCGGCGAATGCTATTTCGGAAGAACTCCGCTTGATGCTCCGGACATTGACGGCAAGGTGTTCTTCTCATCTGACAAACCGCTTGAAATAGGCGATTTTGTGACTATCAGGATAACTGATACGCTTGACTATGATCTGATAGGAGAGGTGATAAGCAAATGAACCTGCCAAACAAACTGACACTGGCAAGAGTGGTTCTTATTCCGTTTTTTCTCCTGTTCATGTACATTCAGATACCGTTCCATTATGCTATCGCTTTACTGGTTTTCACAGCGGCTTCGATAACCGATGCACTTGACGGAAAAATCGCAAGAAAAAATAATCTTGTAACTAATTTCGGCAAATTCCTTGATCCTCTTGCAGACAAGGTGCTGGTAATTGCCGCACTCACGGTATTTGTCGAGCTGGCACAGGTAAATATGGGCGCAATTCCGCTTATAATCATATCTGCAAGGGAATTTATGGTGTCAGGACTTCGCCTTCTTGCCGCAAACAGCGGTACTGTCGTTGCCGCAGGCATATGGGGCAAGCTGAAAACTGCATTCACGATGGTGGCAATAATCGCCATTATCTTCTGGCTGAGTCTCTGCAATGACTTTTCGATAAACTTCCCCGATGTTTTTGTTTCGGCAATAGACAAGGTGGTAATACCCGTTCTTATCTGGATAGCAACTGCGCTCACGGTAATTTCAGGCGGCGTTTATCTCAAAGGCTACTGGCATATGATAGACTCTGACAAATAAAGGAGAAAACTATGAAACTCTGTTCAGGACAGATAAGGTATCTGATAGCAATAAAAGAGCTTTCCGAGATAGATGAATATGTAAGATGCGTCAATATATCCCGTCATCTTGGTGTTTCACGTCCGAGCGTGAGCAAGATGCTGAGGTGTCTTGCAAACTGCGGATACGTTTATGAGGACTTCTGCAACAGCGTTGTACTTACTCCCGAGGGTGAAAAGGAAGTCAGCGATATCATGTCATGTTTCAGCGAGGTCTATACTTTTTTCCATAAGTATCTGAAACTTCCGCCTGACGATGCCCATGAACAGGCAGTGACCTTTATCACCGAGTTTCCGCAGGAGACGAGCAAGCGGCTGAAACATCTCATAAGCCGAAGAACAGCGAATAAATAATAAAGGGTATCTCATAACGGCGGTGCTCATATAGAAACTTTATACTTATTATTGAGGGAAACCCTTTTGAAAAAGGGTTCTCCCTCAAACTCCCTTCCTAAAACTTTTGGGTGTTTTAGCGTATTGGATATAGGACAAATGTCCTATATCCAATACGCCATAATACTAAAAGTCTTTGGAAAGGGGTTCGGGGAAGAACCTTTCCTCAGAAAGGTTTTCCCCGATAAAGAGTAGAAACTTCTATATGAGCACCGCCGTAATAGGATGCCCTTTGTTATTTATGGTATTTTCCGCCGCCGGATATCTGGAAAGCACGGTAGATCTGTTCAAGAAGCATGACACGGGCAAGCTGATGGGGAAATGTCATTTTCGACATAGAAAGTTTAAGGTGTCCCATAGCTTTTATCTCGTCATCAAGACCGAATGAACTGCCGATTATGAATGTCACGGTACTGAAGCCGCCAACGCCTGCATCGGCTATTTTTTCGGATAATTCGGGACTTGTGAGCTGTCTGCCCTCAATACACATAGGAATTATCATGCCTTTTGCATAGCGTTTTATCTGTTCTGCCTCTTTTTTGAGGGCGGCGGCAATCTCCTTTTCGGAGGGATCATCGCTGAGACGGCATTCGTCAAGTTCATGCAGCTCAAATGTGCAGAACCTGCCGAGTCGCTTGATATATTCCGCACAGGCACTTCTGAGGTAATCCTCTTTGAGCTTGCCTATCACGATAAGATTTATATTCATCAGAAAATTACAGCTCCTCCCTGAGTTTCAACAGGTGCAACGCCAAGCAGATAGTCCTTGCCACGGGTAAACTGCACGAGACTTTTCTGGACGGTCTGGTCTGCGATATGCGGCAGATTATTGTCCTGACTGAGATGGCCGAGAATGAAATGCGTCGAGCCACGGCTTATGAGTCTGCCTATCTGTTCGGCGCATGAATTATTTGACAGATGACCGTTCGGCGAGAGTATCCTCTCTTTGAGATAAAGCGGATAAGGCCCACGCCTGAGCATTTCCTCGTCATAATTTGCCTCAATGAGGACGAGACGGCAGCCTGTGAGAGCGTTATCGACTTCGGGCGTGATGTGACCGAGGTCAGTGCATACGGCGCAGTATTTGTCGTCATCGGTATGTATGCGGTAGCCGCAGCTCTGAATGGTATCATGAGGCGTATTGAAGCAGCTCACCTCACTGCCTGCACAAGGTATATTCAGTCCCGTGATGTCAATGACAGGCGATTCGGGGGATATTTTGTCCTCGTCGCACAGCTTTTGCAGAGTGCGTTTCTGACCATAGACAGGCAGACCTGTTTTCTTTGTCAGCATTTTCAGACCTGCAACGTGGTCGGAATGTTCGTGAGTGATGAATACAGCCTGAACAGCCGATAATGGTAACCTGTTGACTTCGAGAGCGGCGGAGAGCCTTTTGAAGCTTACGCCGCAGTCGATGAGTATTCCGCCTTTTTCAGTTCCGATAAAAGTCGAATTGCCCTTGCTGGAGCTGAAAAGAGGATAAATTCTTGCCATTTTGTTTCACCTGAATTATAATTTGTTTATTTCAGTGCCCTGACGGGTTTCCTTGACCTCATAGCCGAGAGCTGCTATTTTATTGCGTATCTCGTCAGCGAGGGCGAAATTCTTTTCCTTACGTGCAGCCTGACGCTGTTCAACAAGTTCAAGCACCTCGGCAGGAATGTCGGAAGATGCATTTTCAGCCTCCTCAGCCATTTTAACAGCGTTCTTTTCAAGGTCAAGACCGAGAACCTTGTCAAATTCGTTGATAAGGGCGAGCTTTGTAGCGGAGTTTGCGTTTGATTTCAGTACATCATAAACAGCCGTAACTGCAAGAGATGTATTGAGGTCATTGTCGAGGGCATCGGTGAAAACGCCCATGAGACGGTCATATTCAGCCTTGTCGATATCGCCGTTTCTGTCCTTGGTGAGAGGGATTATCTTCTCAGCGAGCTTGCTGTATGCACCTGCGGCATTGTCGAGGTTTTCCCATGTGAAAACGAGGGACTTTCTGTAATGTGAAAGCAGACAGAAGAAACGGTAAACCACAGGCAGATAGCCTTTTTCTTCAAGGAGGGATACTGTGAGGAATTCGCCGCTTGATTTGCTCATCTTGCCGCTGTTTGTGTTGAGGTGGAGAACATGGAACCAGTAATTGCACCATTCGTGTCCGAGATAAGCCTCAGACTGTGCGATTTCGTTTGTATGGTGAGGAAAGGCGTTGTCGATGCCGCCGCAGTGGATATCAAGGTATTCGCCGAGATTTTTCATGCTGATGCATGAGCATTCGATATGCCAGCCCGGATAGCCGACACCCCATGGGCTTTCCCATTTAAGCTCCTGATCGTCGAATTTGGATTTGGTGAACCAGAGAACGAAGTCAGCCTTATTGCGCTTGTTGCCGTCCTCCTCAACGCCCTCACGAACACCGACAGCGAGGTCTTCTTCCTTGAAGTCGTTGAAAACGTAGTATTTTTCAAGTTTGGAGGTGTCGAAATAGATATTGCCGCCAGCCTCGTAAGCATAGCCTTTTTCCATGAGAGCGCTGATAACACGGATAAATTCGTCGATATACGTAGTTGCAGGAACAACAACGTCAGGCGTTTTGATGTTGAGCTTTTTGCAGTCGTCAAAGAAAGCGTCAGTATAGAATTTTGCAATTTCCATGACAGTTTTGTGCTCACGCTTAGCGCCTTTGAGCATTTTGTCGTCACCTGTATCGCCGTCGCTTGTGAGATGACCAACGTCAGTGATATTCATTACACGCTTTACGTCAAGACCTGTGAAGCGGAGATATTTTTCAAGGATATCCTCCATGATATAGCTTCTGAGGTTGCCGATATGAGCGTAATGGTAAACGGTAGGGCCGCAGGTGTACATACTTACCTTGCCTGCCTCACGTGGGATAAATTCTTCTTTTTTGTGTGAAAGTGAATTATATAACTGCATTTTTATTACTCCTCTGCATTTTTCTTTAATTCTTCTACTTGTTTTTTCAGGGCATTGACCTCTGCATGGAGACGGCATATCTCCTGTGATACAGGATCGGGAATGTGTATCTGGTCGATGTCCTGTGTGACATTATGGTTTACCTTTTTGCCGTTCATGCGGACGATCCTTGCGGGTACGCCGACAGCCGTACAGTTATCGGGAATTGCGCTGAGTACTACCGCATTTGCAGCAATTTTCACGTTGTTTCCTACAGTGAACGGACCGAGTATTTTTGCGCCCGAACCTACAAGTACGTTGTTTCCGAGAGTAGGGTGACGCTTGCCCTTGTCCTTGCCTGTACCGCCGAGAGTAACGCCCTGATACAGCAGACAGTTGTCACCGATAACGGCAGTTTCACCGATAACTACGCCCATGCCGTGGTCTATGAAAAGGCCCTTGCCGATAGTTGCGCCGGGGTGAATTTCTATGCCCGTCTTGCTTCTTGCACGCTGTGAGATGATACGTGCGGCAGTGAACATATTATGTTTATAGAACCAGTGTGCAATTCTGTATGAGCGTATCGCCGTAAGACTCGGATACGTCAGCAGTATCTCCAGCGTATTCCGTGCCGCAGGGTCACGTTCTTTTATTATTCTGATATCCCTTAGAATATATTTCAGCATGACAAAACCTCCCTTTATGACAAAAGCCCCCGAGTTTCCTGTATCCTTCCTTATATAAAACCTGCGCTGATTATCGGTGCAAACCCTTTTTCAAAAGGGTTTCCCTCAATAAACGGTGTAGGTTTATGTAAGAGAGAAGATATAGAAAGCTCGGAGGCGCAATAGCACGGTTCCACTCCGTTTTCTAAGGCAGCAACGTGCAAAGATTGTGCGTCAGAAACGCAGTCAGATTTTTCGTCAGATTGCATAGAAATTTCGCAGGCATACTTTATGTATGGCAAGGAATTTCTGTGTAATATGGCGGAAAATATGCAAGTTTATGACGTACAAAGTCGTAAGACGTGCTTTGTACGGTGTAGCCTTAACTCAAAGTCCTTAACGCAGACGAAACGTCGGGGAATACTGGGCGAAAGCCGTTCCTCACCGAAGCTGACAGCCGCACTTCACAGTTCCCGTCTGCGGACTTGCACCGACCGTCCGTTCTCTGAAAGACTGCGGAAAAGCTACTCTGACTGCTACGCTTTTTACCTTATATATTATATACTATAGACTTGCTTTTTGTCAATATTTATTTTAGGGCAACACCGCACACAGATTGTGCGGTGTTGCCTTACATTAATATTGCTGTTATTCCCTTACATCAATAACGCCGTTAGTCCACAGATTTCTGTAGAATATCATACGTGCTCTGTCACGGCATTCAGGCTTGACCATGTAGTACATATAATGCTCTGTCAGGTTGAACAGGTCAAGTGTACGTCCTTCAAGCTTGAACTGATTGAATCCCATAGGAACGTATTTATTCCAGATATCGTCAGGCGTTACGTGTGTACTCAGCTTCATAACATCGAAAAGTGACCTGTGTACGCACTGGCAGTCAAATTCAAACTGACTTTCAGGATGTTCTGCGGCGAACTTGTCCGAATCGAAAGGTGCATTCGGATATTTTCTCACATGATTTGCATATGCTATTTGTTCAAGACCTATTGTACGATAGTGATGAGAACGGTGCTCACAGCCCGGATTACAGCACGCATTTACCAGTATTTCGCACTTTTCTTTATTCGGTATCTTTTCGAGAATATCGAATTTGTTATTGAGGTCATAGTCAATAACGACAATATTGTAGTCCTTTTCAACCTCTGCATAGAGCGTTTCAGGATCGGTGATACGCTTGCAGGTCGAGCTTGTAAGCTTGAAATTCGGATAGTTCGTGCGGATGTATTCTTCAAGTATCGGCGAAACTACGATACATTCGTTCATGCCGTTGTCAGCGAGATGCATTACCATATTGCAGAATTCATCGCTGAGGTGTTTTTTCTCTATCATCGGATTGGTGAAAGTGAATCGGAGCGGAATGCCCTCGCCGTTGAAATAATTTATAACAGCCTTGACGAAATTTTTGTTGCACATATCGCCCTGAAAGCGTCCGCCGTTCCAGAGTGACGGAGGGAAAACGCCATAAACAGAGGCAATTTCAACTCCCTCACGGAAAAATTCGGGGCTGTTTTTCAGCATTGCCGCAAAAACCATATTGAATTTGCCCATACCTGCAAAGTCGGGCAGATGAAATTTTACCTTCATAAGATTACTCCTTATCTGAATATCATTGAACCTGAGTTTTCCATTGATTTAAGCATTGTGAAACGTGCCTCGTCACGGCATTCAGGCTTTGCCATGTAGTACATATATGTTTCAAGAACATTGACGGGGCTTGCAGTTCTGCCTTCGATCTTGAACTGCTCAAAGCCCATTGGTACGTATTTCTCCCAGATATCATCAGGGGAAATATGCGTTCTGAGTTTTCTTATTTCAAATATTCCCCTCTGTGAGAACGGGCAGTCACGGAAATGCTCCGTATCGTATTTATCCGCATCAAACGGCACATTCGGGTACTTTTTGATATGCTCGTTATATGCTATCTGCTGTACGCCGATAGAGTGGTAATGCGCTGAACGGCGTGGACAATTCGGCTCACAGCAAGCATTTACAAGCAGTTCACAGTCCTGTTTGCGTGGGAGTTTTTCAAGCACCTCGAAATTATTGTTGAAATCATAGTCCACAACGACGATGCTGTAGTCCTTTCCGAGTTCCTCTTTCAGCTTTTCGGGATCGGTGATACGCTTGCAGGTGGAGCTTGTAAGCTTGTAATTCGGGTAATTTCTGCGTATATAGTCCTCAAGGAGAGGTGACATGACGATAGCCTCATTGAGTCCGTTGTCAGCCATAGACATTACCATATTGCAGAAATTATCGCTGAGATGCTTTTTTTCGAGCGCAGGGTTTGTGAATGTAAATCTGAGCGGAATGCCACGGTCATTGAAAGCCTTTATCACGCTTTTGACGAAAGTCTTGTCAACAACACCGCCCTGAGTTCTGCCGCCGTTCCATATTGAAGGCGGAAAAACGCCGTAGAATGATGCTATTTCAACTCCCTCACGGAAAAATTCAGGTTTATGTTTAAGCATTTCCGCAAAAAGAAGGTTCAGCTTGAAATTTCCCGAAAAATCGGGAAGATGAAATCTTACACGCATAATTTTCTCCTAAAAAAATAATAAAAGGGCGAAGCGATGCTTTACGGACGGATCGCAGTCGTCCCCCTCGGCTTGACCGACAAATTTTTATCAATACCTGTATCATACGGGCGACCAATGGTCGCCACTACACGTCAAATGTTATACATAATCAACATAGTCACCACGCTCAGAAACCGCCTGATAACCAATATCAGCAATGCTCTTTTTCAGCTTTTCGAGACATTCTGCGGCTTCCTCACCTGACGAGAGCTTGTTGTCGTAGAGGTCATACTTCTTCCGCACATTTTCAGGTGAAAGATTTGGCATCACCACGTTGCAGCCAGTCATAAGCCCAAGCTCCCTGCCGTTAGGAGCGATAGTGCCAAGAGCTGTTGTCGCAGGCAGAAGCACCTTCGGGAACATCAGCCTGATTATGCCGAGCAGTCTGAGCGTAAGTTCAAGCGTACCGCCTTTTACGCCTGCAAACTGCGTATTGTGGTGCGGTACAAAAGGTCCTATTCCTATCATGTGAGGCTGTAATTCCTGCATAAATCTGAGGTCAGCCACAAGATGTTCAGCGGTCTGATAAGGAGCGCCGACCATGAATCCTGCGCCGACCTGATAGCCAAGCTCTTTGAGGTCATACAGACAGCGTTTGCGTTTTTCAAGGCTCATTTCCGCTGGGTGCAGTTTTGAATAAAGCTCCTGTGAAGCCGCTTCATGCCGCAGCAGATAGCGGTCTGCGCCTGCATTTTTCATAAGCCTGTAACTCTCACGGGAACGCTCTCCAAGCGATAGAGTAATGGCGCATTCGGGATATTTTTCACGTATATCGGAGATAAGCCTGCACATGAAGCCGTCAGTGAAAAAGCTGTCCTCGCCGCCTTGCAGTACGAATGTCCGAAATCCCAGTTTATAGCCGTTTTCACAGCATGACAATATATCCTCATGACTGAGACGATAGCGCTGTGCATCATGGTTGCTGCGGCGGATACCACAGTACAGGCAGTCGTTTTTGCAGTATGAGGATATTTCAGTCAGTCCACGCAGAAACACCTTGTTTCCGTAGTATTTCCGCCTTGTTTCGTCAGCGTGTCTGCGGATCATTTCCGAAACATCGCTGTCATTATCCATAATAAGTGCGGTCAGTTCTTCATCGGACAGATCGCCGTTTCTGAACAGTTTTTCGGCAGTTTCCGTCATATCAGCCGCCCAGTCTTATCATTTCGTCAATACATTTTCTTGCATCGGCAATAAGCTTGTCGTCCATGAGAATTTCAAAAGCCTCACCGTTATCCATGCCAAGAAGCGTATTGTAAACGTCAGGGAGGGTGGTGAGCTTCATATTTTTGCAGACAAGGTCTTTTGTGACAGGATAGAATTTTCTGTATGGATATTCGTACTGCAAATGCTCGGAAATAGAAGTTTCCGTACCGATTATGAATTCAGCACGGTCGGATTTTTTGACGTAATCCATGATACCCGATGTGGAACCTGAATAATCCGCAAGTGCAACAACGTCAGGCACACATTCGGGATGTACCAGAAACAGTGCATCGGGATGTTCATTTTTTGCCTTCATTACGTCATTTACGGTAATTGCTGCATGAGCCGGACAGCCGCCTTTAAGGAGCATGATGTCCTTTTCGGGAAGCTGATTTTTTACCCAGCCGCCAAGATTGCAGTCAGGAATAAAGAGTATCTTTTTGCTGTCGAGCGCCTGAACAATTCTGAGTGCGCTTGAAGATGTAACACACACATCGCATACGGTTTTCAGCGATGCAGTGGTATTTATGTAGGCTACAACAGTCCTGTCAGGCTCTTGCTCCTTGATTTTTGCGATATAGTCTCTGTCCATCTGCTCTGCCATAGGACAGCCTGCGTTGCCGTTTGCAAGGAACACACGCTTCTCCGGAGAGAGCATTTTTGCGGTCTCTGCCATGAAATGCACGCCGCAGAAAAGTATATTGTCAGCATCAATTTTTGATGCGTCAACGCTTAATTTATAGCTGTCGCCCGTATAATCGGCGATCTCCACGATCTCTCTTGCCTGATAGCTGTGGGCAAGTATCGCTGTATTTGTTTCTTTTTTCAGCTTGATGATTTTATCCTGTAATTCACGGATAGTCATTATTGTTCTCCTTTCGGGGCGGTATTGCTCTGTATGAGGCTGTTCACGAACTGTTTTGCGGTACGTGGCGAACGTCCGTTTCCTGATGCGGCAGCGAACTGTTCAGCTCTGAGAGCAAGTTCATTTTCGTCCATGCTGATGCCTTTGCTTTGGGCAAGTTTTGCGGCAATATCAACATACGATTTTTTATCGGGACGGCTGAAATTCACCCTCAGACCGAAACGTGCAGAAAGCGAAAGAGTCTCCTGCATGGTGTCGTTGCGGTGGATATCATCGCCCTCACGGTCGGCAAAGCTCTCCCTTACGAGGTGGCGGCGGTTGCTTGTGGCATAGATAGCCATATTGTCGGCACGGGACGAAACAGAGCCTTCAAGAGTAGCTTTGAGTGCGCCGAAGCAGTCCTCGCCCGACGTAAAGCTGAGGTCATCTATAAAGATTATGAATTTCAGCGGATTATCGCTTATTTCGTCGATGATCTGCGGTATGTCACGGAGCTGTTCCTTGGTTATCTCGATAAGACGCAGTCCACGTTCACTCAGTTCATTCACGGCAGCCTTGACCGTTGAGGATTTTCCCGTGCCTGCATCGCCGTAAAGCAGTACATTCTGTGCAGGTCTGCCGTTTACGAGGGCAAGAGTATTTTCAAGCACCTCACTGCGCTCACGCTCATAGCCGTAAAGCTCGGAAAGACGCTGTTTATCGGGATATTTAACAGGGACGATACTGCCGTTCCTGAAGATGAACATATTGCTCACCGTCCATTTGCCATAGCCGAAACGTGTGACATTTTCAAGGCGGCGGCTGTATTCTGCGGAGAAGTCGGCAGAATGCGTCCTCCATTGCGGCAGATAGCCATCATAGCCCGAATATTCGGCAAGATCCTGCGGAGTAAGCTGTGAGAGACGTTCAAGAATATGCAGTTCATTTTCTGCGGCACTGCTTATACATCGGTCAGCATCAAGTCCCTGACCTTTTCTGACAATGCAGATATTCTCGTCCTCAAGAACGAGTTTCAGCAGATATTCCGTCAGATCGGCATTGTGTGCATAAAGCTCACATACAAAAGCGGAATAACGCTTCAGAAATTCAGGCATATCGTCATCGGGAGAGGCTTCGATAAGCGAAATGAGTCGTGAAACCACGCTGTCTGACGTTATATTCCTGAAAACAGCTATGGTATTGATCTCAAGACCAAGCTGTTTTATAATATCATTCATTTATAAGACCTCGATTATTTTGTCTGTCATTTCCGTGCATGAAAGCGGTTTGCCGTCTGTATTTCCCATGATATCGGCAGTTCTCCAGCCTGCATTGAGGACGGTATCAACTGCATTTTCAATTGCATCGGCTTCTTTAGCAAGACCAAGAGAATAGCGGAGCATCATTGCGCCTGACAGTATCTCGGCGATAGGGTCAGCCTTGTTCTGACCTGCGATATCGGGAGCACTTCCGTGTACAGGTTCATACAGACCACGCTTTGATGCGCCGAGAGATGCCGACGGGAGCAGACCGATAGAACCTGTGAGCTGTGCAGATTCGTCCGAAAGGATATCGCCGAACATATTTGATGTTACGATAACATCGAACTGATGCGGGTCACGCACTATCTGCATGGCGGCGTTGTCGATATACATATCGGTATATTCAACTTCGGGATATTCCTCCGATATCTTGTGCATGATGGTACGCCAGAGAATAGAAGTTTCAAGCACATTTGCCTTATCCACGCTGCAAAGCTTCTTGCTGCGCTTCATTGCGGCTTCAAAAGCAGCTCTGCCGATGCGGTCTATCTCTGTTGTGCTGTAGACTTCGGTATCATAAGCCTCACGTCCCATTTTTCCCTCACGGTAGCCTCTTTCGCCGAAATAGATGCCGCCTGTAAGTTCACGGACGATGAGTATGTCGAATCCGTCGCCGATTATCTCGTCTTTCAGCGGAGATGCACTGCGGAGTGCTGAATACAGCCTTGCAGGGCGGAGATTTGTATACAGTCCGAGAGCCGAGCGTATGCCGAGAAGCGCCTTTTCAGGGCGGCGTTCACTTGGGAGACTGTCCCATTCAGGGCCTCCCACAGCGCCGAGAAGTACGCAGTCAGCCGCAAGACAGCCGTCGATAGTCTCCTGCGGGAGCGGCATACCTGTTTCGTTGATGGCACAGCCGCCTATCGGATAAGCCGTAAAATTGAAGGTATGGCCGAATTTTCCGGCAGTTTTTTCCAGAACTCTTACAGCGCTGTCAACAATTTCAACGCCTATTCCGTCGCCTTTCAGCAGAGCAATATTAAATTCCATATAAATTCCTCTTTACTTGATCGCACCGTTAGCGATCGATTGGATAAGACCGCCGTTCATTATTATTTTTCTCACAAATTCGGGGAAAGGTGCGGTCTTGTAAGTTTTTCCTGTTGTGAGATTTTTGATTATTCCGTGATCCATGTCAGCTTCAAGTCTGTCGCCCTCTTTTATATCGTCAACGGCTTCGGGGCATTCCACGATAGCAAGCCCGATATTAATGGCATTGCGGTAGAAGATACGAGCAAAGCTCTTTGCGATAACGAGGGATATTCCGCTTGCTTTTATTGCTATCGGAGCGTGTTCACGGGACGATCCGCAGCCGAAATTCAGACCTGCCGCAATGAAATCTCCCTGATGCACACGTTCTGTAAAGTCGGGGTCGATGTCCTCCATGCAGTGCTGTGCAAGCTCGGCATGGTCGCTGGTATTGAGGTATCTTGCAGGGATGATAACGTCGGTATCAACGTTGTCGCCGTATTTCAGAACATTACCTGTGTACTTCATTTTTCATGACCTCCCACGGACTTGTTATTCTGCCTCTTACGGCGCTTGCTGCCGCAGTTGCAGGGCTTGCAAGGTATATTTCGGACTTGGGGTGTCCCATTCTTCCGACAAAGTTGCGGTTGGTTGTAGAGATAGCACGTTCGCCCTCTGCGAGAACTCCCGTATGACCGCCGAGACACGGACCGCAGGTCGGTGTGGAGACAATAGCGCCGCATTCGATGAATGTGCGGAGGAGTCCCATTTCCATTGCTTCAAGATAGATGCGCTGTGTTGCAGGAATGACGATAACACGCACATTTTTTGCAACCTGTCGTCCTTCCATAATTTCAGCGGCAGCCATAAGGTCTTCAAGTCTGCCGTTGGTGCATGAGCCGATAACCACCTGATCTATCGGAATATCGCCGATATCCTCAAATGTAAGGGCATTTTCGGGAAGATGCGGAAAAGCCACGGTCGGTTCTATTTCTGAGAGGTCAATGCTGAGTATCCTCTCGTATTCCGCATCGTCATCAGCTTTGAAAATTTTCGGCTTTGCGGCATCATGTTCTTTCAGATAATCAAGAGTTACGTCATCAACCTCGAAAATGCCGTTCTTTGCGCCTGCCTCGATAGCCATATTCGCCATGCAGAGACGGTCGGACATATTCAGCGAGGCAAGGCCGTCGCCCGTAAATTCGATGGAACGGTAAAGAGCGCCGTCAACGCCAATTTCACCGATGATATTGAGGATAACGTCCTTTCCCGAAACATATTTTCTGAGTTTGCCCGTAAGGTTTATTTTTATGGCGGAGGGAACTTTGAACCATGCCTTGCCTATCGCCATGCCGCAAGCCATATCCGTTGAACCTACGCCTGTTGAGAAAGCTCCGAGAGCGCCGTATGTGCAGGTGTGGGAGTCAGCGCCGATAACGCAGTCACCTGCGGTAACGAGACCTTTTTCGGGAACGAAAGCGTGTTCAATTCCCATTTCGCCGACATCATAGAAATTGGTGATATCCTTTGCACCGCAGAAATCACGGCACAATTTGCATTGTTCTGCCGCTTTTATATCCTTATTCGGGGCAAAGTGATCCATTATCATGGTGATCTTTTCTTTGTTGAACACCTTGTTTTTGTTGAGCTTTGCGAACTCTTTTATGGCAACGGGTGAGGTTATATCGTTGCCGAGGACTAAATCAAGATCAGCGAGGATAAGCTGTCCTGCCGTAACTGATTTCTGACCTGAATGAGCCGCAAGAATTTTCTGTGTCATAGTCATACCCATTTTTTTCAGCTCCTTTAATATTCCGTATATGCAGGTACGGAATAAGCAAAATAAATCAAATCATCCTGACGCTACCTTGCGTCATAATAGAAACTGTCTGCCGCTTTGCGGTTTTTTCCTGAGAATATCTGCTTGACGAGCTTTCTGTTCTTCAGGAGATACCAGTCGCCGAACTGGTCGAATTTACGGCTTGAAGTTATGATATACGACTTCCTGAGAGTGCCGTATTTCTTGTTTCGGCTTTCACCGTATTTTTTCAGCCTTTTTGCAAAGTCTATGTCCTCAAGGCTGACGAGTTTTTCATCAAATCCGCCGACTGCCATGAAATCTCTCTTATAAAACCAGAACATCGCTCCCGAAAGAAAAGCCCGTGCTCTGATTATCTCCGGCAGTATACAGATGAGGATATATACTGAGGAAAGTGCAATTCCAAGTGACATACGGTCAAACCGTGGGTTTGTTCCGCCGCCGATATATTTTCCGCATGACAGCATGGCACGTATCTCACGGAGAGAATTTTTAGACATGGTGCTGTCTGCATCGATAGTGACGACGATGTTTCCGAGTGCGGCTTTCACGCCTGTATTGCGGATCGAGGCGATGCATTTTTCGTCATTTGCAAGCACTTCTGCACCGTAATTCTTAGCGATTGCGGCAGTTCTGTCAGTGCATCTGTTGGCAACGACGATTATCTGTACTCTTTGCGGAGATACGGCTTTTGCGGCTTTTCTGACTGATTTCAGGCATTTGCCGATATAATCTTCCTCATTGTGTGCAGGAATTACAACTGAAAAATCATATTTACTCATAGCAGTACCTCCTCTATGTTATTTGTTGATTATAGCACCCTTGTCTGCGCCTGAGACCATGTCAGCATAGCGCTTAAGATAGCCTGTGATGTTGTCCTTTTTCTTTATCGGCATAGTTTTTCTGCGTTCTGCAAGCTCCTCGTCGGAAACTTCAAGATTGATGCTGTAATTCGGGATATCGATCGAGATCATGTCTCCGTCCTTAACGTATGCGATAGTGCCGCCGCTGACAGCTTCAGGTGAAACATGACCGATAGCCGCACCACGGGTAGCGCCGCTGAAGCGACCGTCGGTGATAAGCGCAACTGACGAGCCGAGACCTGCGCCCTGAATTGCAGAAGTAGGTGCGAGCATTTCTCTCATTCCCGGACCGCCGGCAGGGCCTTCATAGCGGATAACGATAACATCGCCCGGATTTATTCCGCCGCCGTAGATGACCTTGATAGCCTCCTCCTCGCTGTCGAAAACACGGGCTTTTCCCTTATGAACGAGCATTTCGGGAGCAACTGCGCTTCTCTTTACGACACAGCGGTCAGGTGCAAGGTTGCCTTTGAGCACGGCAATTCCGCCTGTTTCGCTGTAAGGATCATCGATCGGACGGATAATTTCGGGATCACGGTTGATGCAGCCTGCAATATTTTCGCCGACAGTCTTTCCTGTACAGGTCATGCAGTCTGTGTGAATGAGATTTTTCTTTGCAAGTTCATTGAGAACAGCATAAACGCCGCCAGCCTCGTTGAGGTCTTCCATATATGTCGGGCCTGCGGGGGCAAGATGGCAGAGATTAGGTGTTTTTGCGCTTATCTCGTTAGCCATGTCGAGGTTTATCTCAATGCCGCATTCGTGGGCAATGGCAGGGAGATGAAGCATACTGTTCGTTGAACAGCCGAGAGCCATATCAGCAGTAAGAGCATTGTGGAAAGCCTTTTCTGTCATGATATCAAGAGGACGGATATTCTTTCTGTAAAGCTCCATGACCTGCATACCGGCCATTTTTGCAAGTCTGATACGGTCGGAATATACGGCAGGGATAGTACCGTTGCCCTTCAGTCCCATACCGAGGACTTCGGTAAGGCAGTTCATGGAATTTGCGGTATACATACCTGAACATGAACCGCAGGTCGGACAGGTCTTTGTCTCGAATTCGTCAAGTTCATCGGCATCTATTCTGCCTGCGTTATATGCGCCGACAGCCTCGAACATTGAGGAGAGACTTGTCTTTTTGCCCTTGACATGACCTGCGAGCATCGGGCCTCCGCTGACAAAGACAGTCGGAACGTTGATACGTGCGGCAGCCATTAGCAGACCGGGGACGTTCTTATCGCAGTTCGGCACCATAACGAGAGCGTCGAAATGGTGGGCAAGAGCCATGCATTCGGTGGAGTCGGCGATGAGGTCACGGGTAACGAGTGAATATTTCATGCCTGTGTGTCCCATAGCTATGCCGTCACAGACTGCTATTGCAGGGAAAACAACGGGAGTACCGCCGCCCATTGCGACACCTAATTTTACTGCGTCCACGATCTTGTCGATATTCATGTGACCGGGGACAATTTCGTTGTATGATGAAACGATGCCGACCAGAGGACGGTTCATTTCTTCCTTGGTATGTCCGAGAGCGTTGAAAAGGGAACGCTGTGAAGCCATTTCAGCTCCGTTACAGAAAAAATTTCCGCTCATTATATTTCACCTCATGTTATAGTATCAGGATTATTTTCGTTGATCGATTCCGGAAAATTGAAAAATGGAGAGCCTGCAAGAAACAGGGATATCAAGCCGATGATAAGGAAAGGCATACCCCAGAGAAAGCTGAGAAGCTCCGTTTTTCTGCTGACTATCATAATGCCGAGATCGGAGCAGTTTTCCTTTGTGAACGGAGTTTCAAGGGCATAGTGGCTGTTGACGGAGTCTATATGTCCCGGAAGCGCATCACAGGAGTTTTTATGCGTAAAATAGCCTGTGACCTTTTCTCCGTTCATGAGATTGTCAAATTCTTCGGAATTATTTTTCACGATGACAGTACGGTATTTTCCGGCAATATTTACAATATAACCTTCATAGCTGTCAGTCAGACCACCCGAAAAAGAAACAATTCCGACGGGACTTTCCTTTGAAGCACCGTTAAGACAGCTTTCAAACGGCTTCTGTGCAAAGATGATGCTGTCATTTTCATGAGCAATGGGTTCAGAAGTCAGTTCCGTTATGTCAGGCTGACCTGAAACACGCATGGCTCTGAAAATTCCGATACCGAAAAAAATGACAGCCGTCAGAAGAAGCAAAACAGCGATGATATGTTTTTTATTCGGGCTGAATTTGGTGATATAGCTGTTTGCCATAAGTTCCTCCGTTTATTCGTCTGCACATTGTTTACGCAGTATTTCATCGATCTGCCTGTCACGTTCTTCCATAAGCTCCTGACGTTTTTCCCGTGTGAGAACGTAGTCATAGTCATCATCGGGATAATCGGGCAGTTCCTCGTCATCTTCATTTTCTTCCCTGCGCTTTCTGCGTTTGCGGAGGAAAATTGTCTTATTATCATATGACAGATAGAACATCGGTATGCTGAACAGAATGAGAAATCCGCCGATAAACAGCAGAGGAACGGTTTTAAGACCGGTATCCTTTACTTTTTGGGTAAATTCAATGTCCTGTTCAAGTTCTTCGGCTTCATTTTCAGCCGATATTTCCAAAACAGGCGAAGTTTTGCTGTTTCGGGCAGAAGACGGCAGTGTACATACGCTGAAAAGCAGAATAAATCCCAGTATCATTGAAACAGCTCCGCATATTTTCAGCGGAGAGTGGCGATGCTGAAGAAAATTTTTCATATGCATACCTCCTTTACCCGATAATAAGCAGAAAAATCCCTTGCCGAGCCACAGGCTTCTGCAAGGGACTCTCCCACTGTTTATATTACCAGATTTATGTGATAGAATTGTGAAAGTGTGTTGAAACTGTGAAGAAAATATGAACCTTATATTAACAATTTTGTATCAATCTTGCACTTTCACTGTGATATTGTACGAATATGTCAACAAAATATTATACAGTATCACCAATAATATATAAATCAGTTGTTGATAAACTTATCTTCCTCGTTATTCCAGCTATAAAGCTTTCTGATCTCCTCGCCGACCTTTTCAGACGGGTGCTCGGAAGCAAGCTTTCTCATAGCCTTGAAGTGAACCTGTGAGCCTGCATCAGACATATCAAGGAGGAATTCCTTAGCGAATGAGCCGTCCTGAATGTTCTTGAGAATCTGCTTCATGGTCTTCTTTGTTTCCTCAGTGATTATCTTAGGGCCTGTGATGTAGTCGCCGTATTCAGCAGTATTTGAAATTGAATATCTCATGCCTGCAAAACCGCTCTGGTAGATGAGGTCAACGATGAGCTTCATTTCGTGGATACACTCAAAGTAAGCGTTTCTCGGGTCATATCCTGCCTCACAGAGAGTCTCGAAGCCTGCCTGCATAAGAGCGCATACGCCGCCGCAGAGAACTGCCTGTTCACCGAAAAGGTCAGTTTCAGTCTCAGTTCTGAATGTTGTTTCAAGAACGCCTGCACGAGCGCCGCCGATAGCAAGACCGTATGCAAGAGCCATTTCCTGAGCCTTGCCTGTAGCGTCCTGATGAACTGCAACGAGACACGGAACGCCCTTGCCTGCCTGATATTCTGAACGAACAGTATGTCCCGGTCCCTTTGGAGCGATCATTGTAACGTCAACGTCCTTAGGAGGTACGATACAGCCGAAGTGGATATTGAAGCCGTGAGCGAACATGAGCATATTGCCTGCCTCAAGGTTCGGTTCGATGTCTTCTTTATAGAGTTTAGCCTGTTTTTCGTCGTTTATGAGTATCATGATGATATCAGCCTGTTTAGCAGCTTCTGCGGCTGTATAAACGTCAAAACCCTGTTTTACAGCCTTATCCCATGATTTTGAGCCTTCATAGAGACCGATGATAACTCTGCCCTTGTCTCCGAGAGACTCCTTTGCGTTGAGGGCATGAGCGTGTCCCTGACTGCCGTAGCCGATAACGGCGATGATCTTTCCGTAAAGAAGTGAAAGATCACAGTCCTGTTCATAAAAAACCTTTGCAGTATTTTCCATTGTTATTACTCCTTTATGTAATATATTTAATCCGGGATACGGAATATTCTGTATTCCTGATTGTTTACTTGACTGTTTTGAGGCAGTTTTCGCCTCGTTCAATTGCTACGATACCGGTGCGGCACATCTCCATTATGCCGTATGGTTTGAGCAGTTCAATAAATGCGTCTATTTTCGCAGTTTCGCCCGTCAGCTCACAGGTGAGCGATGTAGGGGAGTAGTCCACTATCTTTGAGCGGAATATCTCGACTGCTGTCATGATGTCCTGCCTTATTTCAGGCTTATTGCGTACTTTTATGAGGAGAAGGTCACGTATTACCGTGTCGTGCTTGTCGAGAACTTCGACTTCACGTACATCATGGAGCTTCTGGAGCTGCTGAAGAATACGTTCCTTGATGTCCTCATCGCCGTGGAAGGCTATGGTAATGCGGGAAAAACCGCTTGATTCGGTCTCTCCCACGGTAAGGCTGTCGATATTGAAGCCACGTCTTGTGAACATTCCCGAAACTCTTGAAAGAACGCCCGAAACGTTGGAAACTATAACGCCGATAACATACTGATCCATATGCCGCACCTCACTTTATTTCTGTGATGATATCGTCTATCGAACCGCCCGGAGGAAGCATCGGAAGTACGAATTCATCGCTGTTTACCGTACAGTCGATGACGTATGTCCCGCCGTCTGCGAAAGCCTCGGAAGCAGCCTTTTCAAGCTCTGATGCTGTGGAAACACGTATTCCCTTTGCGCCGAAAGCCTCGGCGAGCTTTACAAAGTCAGTTCTGCGGTCGAGTGTTGTATTTGAGTAGTGCCTGTCAAAGAAAAGTGTCTGCCACTGGCGCACCATTCCGAGAACGCCGTTGTTCATGATGACGGTGACAAGGGGAGTGCCCTGTGAGACTGCGGTCGCAAGCTCATTGAGGTTCATGCCGAAGCTGCCGTCACCTGTGAAAAGTACAGAACGTCTGCCCGTAGCCGCAGCCGCACCGATAGCAGCACCCATGCCGAATCCCATAGTACCGAGACCGCCGCTTGAAAGGAAAGTTCTCGGCTTTGTGAACGGGTATCGCTGTGCTGTCCACATCTGGTGCTGACCAACGTCCGTGACGATGGTGCTGTCGCCTGCATGGCTGCTTATGATGTCGATAATGCTGTATGGTGTCAGCGTATCGTCACTGTAATTGTTGTTTTTCCGGGTTATTTCTGCGGCGCTTTCGATGCGTTTCTGCTCCTCCTGACGAAGCTCTGCAATACGTTCAGACCATGCAGGATGCTTTTTCTCGTCAACGAGTGCGGTAAGCCGCTGGAGAGCGTCATTTATATCGCCCCTTATGGCTAAATTCGCAGGGATATTCTTGTTAAGCTCCGCACCGTCGATATCGATGTGGATTATGCGGAAATTCTTTGCATAGCGGCTCTTGTTGCCTGTTGCACGGTCGGAAAATCTTGCGCCGAGGGTAATTACGAGGTCAGCCTCGTCCTGTGCAACAGATGATGCATAGTGACCGTGCATACCCTGCATACCGAGAAGTCTCGGATTATCGGATGGAACGGCTGAAATGCCCATGAGAGAACATCCCATCACAGCATCGGTCTTGTCTGCAAAAGCCATGAGCGCAGAGGATGCCTTGCCGTTGATTATGCCGCCGCCGAAGTAGATATACGGTCTTTCAGCCTCGTTAATGAGTTCAGCCGCCTGACGGAGTTTTTCCTCGTCTGCGAAAATCAGCGGATACGGGATGACAGGCTGTTTATTCGGCTCATATTCGCAGAGCGCTTTCTGAACGTCCTTGGGTATATCCACAAGGACAGGGCCGGGTCTGCCTGATTTTGCTATTTTGAAAGCCATGCGGAGGGTATCCGCAAGCTCGTTGATGTCCTTGACAATAAAGTTATGCTTGGTGATAGGCATGGTCACGCCGACGATATCGACTTCCTGAAAGCTGTCACGTCCGATAAGTTCACACGGAACATTTCCTGTGATGGCGACGATCGGAACGGAGTCGAGATGTGCGGTCGCAATGCCTGTGACGAGATTGGTCGCACCCGGACCTGATGTTGCGATCACAACGCCGACCTTGCCTGTAGCTCTTGCATAGCCGTCAGCGGCATGGGCAGCACCCTGTTCGTGGGCAGTGAGAATATGGGTGATACGGTCACGGCACAGGTATAGTTCGTCGAAAAGGTTGATGACCTGACCTCCCGGATAGCCGAAAACCGTATCGCAGCCCTGTTCTATGAGGGTTTCAACAACGATTTTTGCACCTGATATTTTCATATTATCCAAGTCCTTTTCTGAGATGTGTATTAATAATTTTCGATTGAGTCAACGAGTTCAGAGGCACTGCTGTTAGCCTTTTCAGTGCTGTCATCTGATGCGGTAATAAGCTTGTTTATGGCAAAATATACGCCAAATCCCAGAACGGCAATAATGAAGATTGTTTTTATAAGACTTTTTAATCTCATGTTACAGACCTCCTGACAAAATAAAAACCTTCGGCATTTCCGCCGAAGGCAATAATAAAATACTTCACTGATATCACGGAAATCAATTCTTTTGGTTAGAATTTTTATCGTAGGGATATCATACTGCGTTTCCCCTACATAATAATTATAGGGCATCTCTAAAAACCCGTTTTGAGTAAGAAAAAGCAGATAGGTACAGTAGATGCAAGAAAAGCCATCGAAGGCGTGCTTTCGCACTACGAGAGGGCTTGACGCAGCAGATGCTGTGCATAGCTGCTTTTTTCTCAGAAGGGGTTTTTAGAGGTGCCCTATATTTATTGTACCACTTTATAAGCGCAAAATCAATAAGAACGGCTGTTTTTAATCTCAATTTGTACACAGTGTATGCTTTCAACAGTTCTGTTTGTTGAGTTTGTCGGCGGTCAGCATATTATTAACTGCGCTGACGAGGGCTTTTATTGAAGAAGTGATGATATCGTTGTCGATACCTGTTCCCCAGAAGCTGCTGCCGTCTGTGGAAATGATCTCAACATAGGACACAGCCTTTGATGCCGAACCGACTTCAAGAGCGTGTTCGGTATAGGTATTGATGTTGTAATCCACGCCGATATATGAGCGAATTGCATTGCTTACCGCATCAAGACGGCCGTTTCCGGTGTCGGCAGCGGTAACTTTTCTGCCATTGTATTCAAATGAGATAGTCGCCTCGATGCCGTCACGCTGGACGAAATGGGCGGCAGTCACGTTTATCGGGCTGATTATGTCAACGTAGTTTTGTCTGAATATGCTGAATACTTCGTCAGGGAGGAGTTCCTTGTGCTTGCGGTCGGATATGCCCTTGACGAGATAGCCGAGGCATTCACGCATCTTTTTCGGGAGAAGATAGCCGAAGCGTGTTTCGAGGATATAGCCGATGCCGCCCTTACCTGACTGACTGTTGATGCGGATAACGTCGGACGAATATTCTCTGCCCACATCTTCGGGGTCTATCGGGAGATAAGGCACGTTCCATATCGTTGAATCATGTTCCTCACGCCATTTCATGCCCTTTGCGATAGCGTCCTGATGAGAGCCGCTGAATGCCGCAAATACGAGTTTTCCTGCGTATGGCTGACGTTCGCTTACTGCCATTCCTGTGAGGCGTACATACTGTTCTGTGATGTCGGGCATATTGCCGAATTCAAGATGAGGATCGATGCCCTGTGAATACATATTCATCGCAAGTGTAATAATGTCGGCATTTCCCGTTCTTTCGCCGTTTCCGAAAAGAGTGCCCTCGACACGTTCCGCACCTGCGAGCAGTCCCATTTCGGTGTCTGCGACTGCACAGCCACGGTCATTATGCGGATGGAGCGAGACAATGACATTCTCACGGTATTTCAGATTTTCACACATATATTCAATTTGATTTGCATAAATATGCGGCATTGAGAGCTGGACTGTGACGGGAAGATTTATAATGACCTTATCATCGGCGGTCGGCTGCCATACATCGAGCACTGCGTTGCATATTTCAAGGGCATATTCAGGCTCTGTACCCGTAAAGCTTTCGGGGGAATATTCAAAGCGGAAATTTCCCTCATATTTTTCACGGTATTCCTTGCAGAGCTTTGCGCCATAGACAGCAATTTCGGTTATTTCCTCCCTGGATTTGCGGAAAACCTGTTCACGCTGTGCGGCAGATGTTGAATTATAGAGGTGAACAATGGCATTTTTGCAGCCTTTGAGCGCCTCGAATGTCTTTTGTATTATATGTTCACGGGACTGGGTGAGAACCTGTATCGTGACATCATCGGGTATGAGATCTTGTTCAATAAGAGTGCGGCAGAAGTCATATTCCGTCTCGGATGCGGCAGGGAAGCCTATTTCGATCTCTTTGAAGCCGATATCGACGAGCATCTGGAAATATTCGAGCTTTTCGCCGAGTCCCATAGGAATTATAAGTGCCTGATTTCCGTCACGGAGGTCAACACTGCACCATTGGGGAGCATGGTCGATATAGGCTTTCTGTGCCCATTTCATTGAAGTTTTCGGTGCTTCAAAAAACTGTCTGGTATATTTTTTTGCATTAAACATAGTATTCCTCCTTTTCCTGATGTCGGAGGAGACAATAAAAAAGTCTCCTCCATGCTTATGCATGAAAGAGACGAAGATACATTAATACTCCGTGGTACCACTCTTTTTGATGTACATATGTACACCCACTCGTCTGCGTCATAAAACGCATATCTCTGTAACGGGAGAGCCCGTTCAAGCCTAATCGGGAATGCCGTCTGCATTTCATGCACACATCGCCTGCACTCATGTAAACACTGCCTGCAACTCATACACACGCCGTCCGCAACTCATATACACGCCGTCCGCATATACGCTGCACCCTTTCAGCCGACTGCTCGGGGAGGAGTTATGTCCTGTCGGGAACTGCTGCCTTTCACCATACGGCAGCTCTCTGTGTGTGCCTTGCAGGATTTTTTTCCCTTCATAGCATTTGCTGTTGTTATTTATATTATATACTTTTTATGGAGATTTGTCAAGTGGTCGGGGAGCTTTCAGGCATTTTCCCTGCGTATGACAGTCTTTTTTATGGTGCGGAAGATAAGTCCGAGAACAAATTCCGCAACGCCTATGCACATCGAAACAAGCGAAAAAGTGATAAGAGCATGGGATGCAACATAGTAAACAGCCTGATTTGTAAACGCAAAAGCAACCGCAGAACCAAGAAGTACAGCTGCTCCAAGAATGAAAATGACAATGCCCGAAATTCTCAGGATACTGCTGTAAAAACCTGCGAAATAACGTGTCCTGCCCCTTACGGCAAGTGCTGTCCAGATGAACATGATGAGCGTTATGCCGAGGAATACAACAATGCTCAGATATGAGAACAGATATTTCAGGTTTCTTATACTGAAACCGAGTGAATTGCCCCATGCTGCAATGCTCATGGACTTGTCAAAACCGTCTTTTTCGAGGTTTGCCTGCATGAACGCATAGTCCTGTTCAGTCATTTTGTACTCGAATTCCTCGATGGATGCACGGTTATTCGCCTTGATGAAGTCATAGACGAAATCCTGCGCCGTGATGGACGGGTCAGAACCATCACCGTCAATGATATAGCTGATATAGTTGTCCGCAGTTCTTCCGGCATAATTCAGAAAATCAGTTCTGAGCATATAGTCCCTGAAACTGCTTGGCGTAGCCATTCCTCCTGCGGCACTTCCGAATCCGAGAGAATTGAACAGGGTATTTGAAAGCTCATCGCCGTCATATTCAGCCGCAAGAACAGTCCTGCCGTCAAACCTTGTTATGTTGCTTCTTACGATATGTCCCGAAGCACCGAGCTTTACGGACAGAGTAACATTGAATATGAACAGGAAAACAAATGCAGCGACCGAAAGCAGAACTGCGCCGGACATACGGAAAAATCCGATTTTCGCTGTCTTTTTTGCAGATTTTTTCGGCTTGCGTACTTCCTGATACACAGGTGTTTCAGGCTCGGTCACCGTCTCATATACGGGCGGCGGAGGCGGCGGTTCAGGAATAAAATCGTCGTCGTCCTGAATTGCAGTGAATGTCATTGTAGAGCTGTTGTCGCTGAAACTTTTGCTGCCGTTATTTTCAGTATTTTCGGCATATTCAGTCATCTGCTCGTTATTTGCAAAGAAATCGTCATTCCGGAGCACAGACGTTTCACTGCTGTCAGACGGAATAATATCCGAAGCGATATCGTCAGGAATTTCCGTATTCTCAGCATCAGAAAAATCGCCGTTTTCATCAAGCATGACGGTGCTTTCCGAGTCGAAGTTCTCGTTCAGACCGCTGTATTCCCTGATAAGCTCGTCAATGCCTTCGAGCACCATTGTGTCGTCGGCATCATGACTGTTTGTATATTCTTCCTTTTCAAGGCTGATCGTTATGTCATCGGAATCCGCCGTACTCTCCTGATATTCAGGTATTTCCGTATCAATATCCGCATTTTCAGTTTCCTCGCTGTTTTCGGAAAGTCCGCTTATCGGCAGGTCGGTCGGATATTTTTCGAGAAACGCTTCCTGAAGCTCGTCCTCGTCGAGACACATAGTCTGCTCGGAGTCTGCGCTGAGAAATGACGGTTCACTCAAATCTGCTGTATTATCATTTTCAACAAGTTTTGCTCCGCAGTACATACAAAATACTGAATCGGAAGCTGACTTTTTACCGCATTTGGTACACAGCATAAAATTTCCTCCTGTAAATTTTCCCCTTTTGTGATATTATATAACATATCGGCGAATATGTCAAGTTTTACTGATTTTTATTATGCATAACTGCCTATTGACTATATAATTTGTTTATGCTATAATAATTTCAGCAATCTATTTACTGCAAAAAATTTAAGGCAACACATTCAGGAGGTATATTTACTATGAGGTATAGAATTATCGGACAAACCGTTCCGGCAGTTGAATGCGAATTAAATAACGGCGAATCAATGTTCACACAGTCTGGTGCTATGATCTGGCAGACACAGGGACTTACTATGACTACCAACGGCAGAGGCGGCATTGCAAGAAGTCTTGGCAGAATGTTCACAGGCGAGTCTATTTTCATGAACAACTACACATCAACAGTTGACGGTGCGGTTATTGCATTCGGCTCAACAGTTCCGGGCACTGTTGTTCCTGTTGATATCTCACAGGGCGAGCTTATCTGTCAGAAGGGTGCTTTCCTCTGTGCAGAACAGACAGTTGACATCAAGGCTGCTTTCACCAAGAAATTCTCCGCAGGTCTTTTCGGCGGCGAAGGTTTTGTACTTCAGAAGCTTTTCGGTCACGGAATGGCTTTCCTCGAAGTTGACGGCGATATGGTCGAGAGAGTTCTCGCTCCGGGTGAAGTTATCAAGGTCGATACAGGAAACGTTGTTGCATTCGAGACAACCGTAAACTATGAGATAGAGACCGTAAAGGGCATCACAAATATCCTTTTCGGCGGCGAGGGACTTTTCCTCACAAAGCTCACAGGCCCCGGCAAGATCATTCTCCAGACACAGAACTTCAATGATTTCATGGGCAAGATCATCCAGAGAATCCCTTCAAGAGGTTAATTGATTGAAAAAGCTTTTTGTCACCATTGCAGCGGCGGCAGTTTATCTGCTGTTCAGCATATTCACGGGATTGTGGGCAGTTTCGTGGATAATATGGGTGTTCTATTTTGCATACATGGTCTATCTTGTTTACAAGGATAACCAATAATAATTCAAAGGGACAGCAGTAAAATGCTGTCCTTTTTTATGCCTTATATTTTTTATTGACATAACAGACTGATAAGTGGTATAATATAAGGTATTATGGATAACTATGTGTACTCAAGGCAACACCGCACAAAGTACGTCTAATGACTTTGTACGGTGTTGCCTCAAATAAAGGAGACTCAAATGAATACAATAAAAGAATTGTATGCATACAGGCAGATGATATTCAGCCTTGTCAGGAAAGACCTGCGTGGACGGTATAAAGGCTCTGTTTTAGGCTTTTTGTGGACGTTCATCAATCCGCTTTTACAGCTCATCGTTTACACAGTGGTCTTTTCATTCATACTCCGCACTGATATTGACCGCTATTATCTTTATCTTTTCGTAGGACTTATCCCGTGGATATTCTTTTCGTCATCAATAACAGTCGGTGCGGCATCAGTGGTCGCACAGAAAGACCTCATCAAAAAGATATATTTTCCGAGAATGGTAATACCGATATCCTATGTCACAAGCTGTTTTGTGAATATGCTTCTGTGTTTCATTGTCATTTTCGGCGTTGTGATAATTTCGGGCACAGGTTTAAGCTTTACGGCACTGCTGACTCTGCCCGTCATTATGATAGTTGAGTATATACTCGCACTCGGCATGGCTATGCTCACATCTGCTGTTACCGTCTATTTCCGTGACCTTGAACACATTCTCGGCATCATTTCAATGGCATGGATGTACATGACACCTATTATGTACGATAAATCCATCGTTCCTGAAAGTCTGATGCCTGTATTCAACCTCAACCCTATGACACCTGTAATCGAATGCTACCGTTCGGTGCTCTATTACAAGCAGATACCCGACCTTACAACTCTTGTCTGGGCGGCAGGTCTTGGTGTATTTTTCCTCTTTTTCGGGGGAATTGTTTTCAATAAGCTTCAGCGGCATTTTGCGGAGGAATTATAATGGAACAGAATGAATCTGTAATTATAGTCAATGATATAACTAAAAGCTTCAAGGTCTACCTCGACAAAGGCTCACAGCTCAAAGAACGTCTGCTTTTCCGCAAGAGAAGCCGCTATGAGGAGAGAAAGGTGCTCAAAGGCGTAAGCTTTACCGTGAAAAAAGGCGAGGCAGTCGGTCTTATCGGGCGCAACGGATGCGGAAAAAGCACCACTCTCAAACTGCTTACACGTATCATGTATCCCGATTCGGGCAGTATTACTATGAACGGCAGAGTTTCAAGCCTTATCGAACTCGGCGCAGGCTTTCATCCCGATATGAGCGGCAGGGAGAATATCTATACCAATGCCGCTATTTTCGGTCTGACAAAAAAAGAGATAGATGCACGTCTTGATGATATCGTGGAATTTTCGGAGCTTCATGACTTCATCGACAATCCCGTAAGGACATATTCTTCGGGTATGTATATGAGGCTTGCATTTTCAGTTGCAATAAATGTTGATGCGGATATTCTGCTCATAGACGAGATACTTGCAGTCGGAGATGCTAATTTTCAGGCTAAATGCTTTGCAAAGCTGAAAGAAATAAAGGCACAGGGCACAACAATTGTCATCGTTTCACATTCTCTCGGTCAGATAGAGCAGATATGCGACCGTTCCATCTGGATATATGACGGACTTATCAGGGCTGACGGTGCGCCGAAAGAAGTTGACCTTGAATATCTCGATTTCATGAGCCGTGAGATGCAGAACGGCAAAACTGCGGCAAAAGCTGAAGATCCGCCTCCCGAACCTGAAAAAGCCGAAGCGCCTCCGTCTGAAACCGAAAATGCCGACGTGAAAAAGCGCTGGGGAAACGGCATGGCACGTATCACAAAGATCACGTCATATTCCGCTGACGGCAAAGAGCAGACCGTTTTCCGCACAGGCGAAAGCATACGTTTCAGACTTGACTATACCGTAAAGGAAAAGGTCAGCGATGCTGTTTTGGGCATCGGAATTTTTGACATGAACGGTATCCAGTGCTACGGCACGAATACAAGAATTGACCGCCTTGCAGAGTTTGAGCTTACTGAAGACGGCTCTGCGGAGATAGTTCTGGAGGAGGTCATGCTCCTTCCGGGCGAATATCAGCTTGATTTCGCAATTGAGACAGGCGACGGGATCCCTGTGGACTACTGCCGTCAGGCATACAGAATGGAAATGATCTCGAATACAGGTGACGTTGGCTTATCAAGGATAAAACATAAATGGAGTGTATAAAATGTCAGATAATATCTCTCAGTTCATTAACAGTTTCCGCACTCAGAAGGGCTTAAAGGCATGGCTGAAAAGAAAGCTGTTCGGCTGTATCATGCCTGCATTTGAGGCTATTGACAAGGATATTGAAGAACTTGCGGATGTTAAGGATCTTGCGGATACTGCGTATGTTGACGGAAAAATCGCCGTGGCAATAGCAGAAACAGAGCCGCCTGTAAAGCAGCTCCGCAGTGAAGTTGATACTATATCGGAAAATCTCAGAAACAATAACTCCGCAATCGAACGCCTTTGCAGTGATTCGGAGCTTCTGAAGCTCAGAACAGGCAGTCTTGAACGGCTTTCAAAGTCTGTCCATACTGAAAATAATGCTGTGCCTGACACTGTGCAGATATCTGCGGTCAAGGACGAATCAGACTATGAATGTATTGACTATTTCGACTTTGAGAACCATTTCCGTGGCTCGATAGACAGCGTGAAAAAGGCTCAGGAAGCATATCTGAAATACTTCCGTGGAAAGGCTCGTGTCCTTGATATCGGCTGCGGGCGTGGAGAATTTCTGTCTCTCATGAAGGATAACGGCATTTACGCAGAAGGCGTGGATATCTATGCTCCATATGCCGATTACTGCAATATGAAAGGACTTTCCGCTTCCTGCGGTGACGGTATCGCATATCTCGCAGGGATGGAATGCGTTGACGGAATTTTCGTCGGGCAGGTCGTGGAGCATTTGCAGACAAGCGATATCATAAGACTCTGTAATACTGCCTATGAAAAGCTTCCGGACGGCGGCTGTATCGTTATTGAAACGCCTAATCCCACATCGCTTTCAATATATACAAATGCATTTTATATCGATCCGTCCCATGTCAAGCCTGTTCACCCGATGACCATGCAGTACCTTCTCGAAAAGGCAGGTTTCAGGGATATCGAGATTGTCTATACTCAGCAGAGCAGACCGCAGACAGAAATACCTCCTCTGCATATTGAAAGCGGCGGCGGAAATACCGAGGAGTTCAACAAGGCTATGAAGATAGTATCGGATATGATATTCGGCAGTCAGGATTATGCTGTTATCGCCGTAAAGCACTGAAAGGAACAAGGAAATGGAAAATAATATAAATATAGAAGAAATAATGGCAGAGATAAAGCGTGAAATAAAGGAAAAAGGACTAACTGACGATATGCTCAGTTTCGACGATGTACCTTACGAAAAGCCTGTTTCCGTAGGCGGTTCGGAACAGCTTCACGAGGCTCTTGAATTTCTAAATGCAAACTGCTGTGTCCAGCCGTATAAAGAACTGAAAGGCAGCCCTGTAAGCGTTTTTGTTAAAAAGGTGATACGCAAGCTGGTGAAGTTCTATGTTGAGCCTGTGGTTCAGGAGCAGAATGACCTGAATATGAATACGGTAACAGTGCTTAATGCTCTTTCTGAAAAAGACATGAGCGAAAAGGTAAGTGCTCTTGAAGCATCACAGAAGGAACTCATGCTCAGACTTGACAGGCTTGAACGTGAAAATGCGGCTCTCCGCAGTCAGCTTGAAAGGCAGGACAGAGAATGAGGATAATCCAGCTTCTGCCTACGATCTCTTTTGGCGATGCTATCGGAAACGACACCATAACGCTGAAAAATGCAATGACTGACATGGGATATGAAACTGACATATATGCCGAAAATATTGACAAGCGTCTGCCCTCCGACACTGCACAGAAAATCGACAGGCTTGAGAGTGTTTCGGAAGATGATGTAATAATTTATCATCTGTCCACGGGTACTGACCTGACATTCAGTCTTGGAAATTATAAATGCAGAAAGATAATGGTATATCATAATATCACGCCGCCCGAATTCTTTCATCCATACAGCTTTGCCGCCGAAAAACTGACGGAATACGGCTATAAGGGAGTTGAGTATCTCAGGGACGGTGTTGACTATGTTCTTGCCGATTCTGCCTATAATAAGGCGGAGCTTGTGCGCATGGGATATACCTGCCCTATCGATGTCAGACCTATACTCATAAAATTCAGTGACTATGAGCAGACTCCCGATGAAGCCGTCATGAAAAAATACAGTGACGGAAAAGCGAACCTCATTTTTGTTGGACGCATCGCCCCGAATAAGAAACAGGAGGACGTTATCAGGACTTTTTACTGTTACCGCAAAATAAACCCGAATTCAAGGCTTATTCTTGTCGGCTCGTATTCGGGTATGGAAAACTACTATGAGAGACTTGTGAAATATGCGGAACTTCTCGGCATAAGCAATGATGTTGTGTTCACGGGACATATAAAATTTCCCGAAATACTTGCATATTACCGTACAGCACACGCCTTTGTCTGCATGAGTCAGCATGAGGGATTCTGTGTACCGCTTGCGGAGGCAATGTTCTTCAATGTGCCGATCATTGCCTATGATGCGGCGGCAATATCCGATACTCTCGGCGGATGCGGCGTGCTCCTTGACGATAATTCCCCTGTTTATGCGGCGGCTGTTATAGACCGTGTACTCAGCGATGATAAGCTCAGACAGCATATCCTCGACGGTCAGAAAAAGCGCCTTGAGGATTTTTCCTATGAGCGCATAAGAGAGACTTTTGAAAAACAACTGAAAGGTTTTCTGGATAAAAAATGAAAAAGATTGGTTTTGTTATACCGTGGTATGCTGATGATATTCCCGGCGGCGCTGAAATGGAACTGCGTGAGGTAACGGCTCACCTGCACAGCGCAGGAGTTACGCTTGAAATACTTACCACCTGCGTGAAGGAATTCGGCGCTGACTGGAGCGTGAATTTCTATAACGAGGGCGAGGACAGGTCTGCCTGCGGTATAGTCATCCGCCGCTTCAAGGTCAGAAAACGTGACACAAAGGCTTTCGATGCCGTAAATGCAAAGCTTATGGGCGGAAGGAATATTTCCGTCAGCGAGGAGGACGTTTTTCTCCGTGAGATGGTCAACAGCCCTGACCTTTACAGCTATATTGAGGAGCATAAGGACGAATATTCGCTGTTTGTACACATTCCGTATATGTTCGGCACGACCTATAACGGCGTTAGGGTATGCCCCGAAAAATCGGCGCTTATACCATGTTTCCATGACGAAGCCTATGCATATCTCACACGTTTCAGGGAGCTTTATCCCAAAACCGCAGGAATGATATTCAATGCACGTCCCGAAGCAGAGCTTGCAGAAAAAATCTTCGGATTTTCACAGAGCGGTACGGAAACAATAGTAATGGGTATCGGAATGGATACGGATATAACTGCGAATCCCGATGATTTTCGCCGCAAATTCAACATAGACAAGCCGTTCATACTCTATGCGGGACGCAAGGACAAGGGCAAGAATGTCCATACTCTTGTGAAGTATTTTTCGGAGTATATCAGCAGGCGTGATACAGAACTCTGCCTTGTGCTGATAGGCGGAGGCAATATTGATCTGCCGCAGGAACTTGTAAAGTCACGCAGGATAATCGACCTCGGTTTTGTGGATAAACAGGATAAATACAACGCTCAGGGTGCGGCTGAATTTTTGTGTCAGCCGTCGAAAAACGAGAGCTTTTCCCTTGTCATCATGGAAAGCTGGCTTTGCGGCAGACCTGTGCTTGTTCATGAAGCCTGTCCCGTTACGAGAAATTTTGCCTCTGAATCAAACGGCGGTCTGTATTTCGGCAGTTATTTTGAATTTGAAGGCTGTACGGATTATCTCCTCAGCCACGCTGATACTGCATCTGCAATGGGTCAGAACGGCAGGAAATATGTTCTTGAAAACTTTGACTGGGACGTTATCGTACAGAAATATATAAGCTTTTTCAGCAAGCTGACAGGAGAGCAGATATGAAGAAGATCGCACTTGTAAACCAGAGATACGGACTTGAAGTAAACGGCGGTTCGGAGTATTATACACGCCTTATTGCCGAACGCCTTGCCGCAGATTTCGAGGTCGATGTCATAACCACAAAGGCTCTTGACTATACCACATGGGAGAACCACTATACCGCTGACAGCGAGGATATCAACGGCGTTCATGTACTGCGTTTTCCTGTTGAAAAGCTCCGTGCGGAGGATTTCAATGAATTTAACGGAAAATACCTGAATTCCGACAAAAAAAATACCGAAACGGAAAAGATATGGTTTGAAAAGCAAGGTCCGTACAGCCCTGAAGCAATTGAATATATCCGTGAAAGCCACGATAAATATGACGTTTTCATTTTTGTGACATATCTTTATTACCTCACTGTCATGGGACTTCCCGAAGTCGCTGACAAGGCAGTTTTTATACCTACCGCACATGAAGAACCGTTCATACACTTCAGGACATTTGAAACGCTTTTCAAAAAGCCGAAAGCCTATGTTTTCCTGACTGATGAGGAAAAAACGCTGGTTCAGAAATTGTTTCACTGTGAGGATATCCCGTGCCGTGTAATGGGTACGGGCGTGGATATACCGTGTGTGCCTGATGAAAGCACATTCCGCAGTAAATTCGGCATTGACGGCGATTATCTCATCTATGTCGGACGTATCGACGAGGGCAAGGACTGCCCGACCATGTTCCGCTATTTCACCGAATACAAGAAACGCCGTCCCGAAAGCCGCCTGAAACTTGTACTCATGGGCAAACAGGTCTGTGATATCCCGAAACACAGCGATATAATCAGTCTCGGCTTTGTGAGCGAGGAGGACAAATTCAGCGGAATTTCAGGCGCAAAGGCACTTATACTGCCGTCAAAATTCGAGAGCCTGTCCATATCCGTACTGGAGGCTATGAGTCTTTCTGTTCCCGTTATAGTGAACGGCATATGCGACGTGCTCAAAGGACACTGCATCAAAAGCAACGGCGGACTTTACTATATGAATTATTTTGAATTTGAGGGCATCATTGACTATATTTTCTCGCATGATGCCGAATATTCCATGCTCTGCGGAAATGCAAAGTCATATATTGACGGCAATTACCGCTGGGATGTTATCATGAAAGGCTTCGGAGAGGTGATAAACAGCATATGAACAGCAAAGCAGAAACAAGATCCCGAAAATTCGGCTGGGAGGAGATACTGTCGATCGTCCTTGCCGCAGTGATATTTGCTTTTAATATACAAATTGTCGGCAAGTGCTTCAATCCGTTCGTTTTCCACGACGAGGCAGGCTACTGGACTCACGCTTCATATATGGCAGGACTTGACTGGACGGGAGTTTCAGACCTTCTTGCATGGTACTCCTACGGCTACAGCATTCTGCTTGTGCCGATACTTAAATTAGCTCCCACACCGACAATTGCCTATCGTTCGGCACTTGTGCTGAATGTGCTGATGATGGTGGGAGTTTACTTCATGTATATTTTCATTGCACGGTTTATTTTTCCGAAAATGAAAAAATACCAGACTGCTCTTATTTCAGCAGCGGCGGCGCTTTATACCTCATATCAGCACAACACGGGCATTGCTTTTTCTGAAATTACACTGCTTTTCTTCACAACACTCACGGCAGTTGTGCTCATATTTGTCATCAAGCGTCCGACATTCCTCAATTCAGGCTGTCTTGGAATACTGTGCGCTTATATTTTCATGATACACAACAGGTGTATCGGCATTGCCGCATCGGTATGTCTGGTGATACTGCTCCTTTTCTGCTTCAGGAGGATAAAGCTTTCAAAAGCCGCAGTATTTGCGGGGACATTTGCAGTCGGAATGGCACTTAATTCAGTGTTCAGGCATATTCTTGAAACGGCTCTTTGGAGTGACGGTCATGCTCCGGGAAACAGCGCATCGAGCATTATCTCAAATCTGCGTATTGCTTTTTCTTCACTTGCTGATCTCATTCGTATGCTGTCAGTTCTCTGTTCACAGGCATTTGCGGCATCTGCGGCAACATTCGGGCTTGTATTTTTTGCTTTGTGGGCAGTCGGCAGACAGGTATTCAGAGAAACTGCCGATACAATAAAAAAGCGTAAGACGGATTCCAAGCACGTCCCGAAAAGTCAGGCATTTTTCCTTGTTTTCGTATTCTGTGCATTTATTTCCACATGGATAATAAGCAGTGTTTTCATGTTCAATTTCACACGTATTGACCATGTTATCTATACGAGATACTTTGATATCACGATCGGACTGCTGATAATTGCAGGTCTCGGATATATCTGTGATACCGATAAATATGACCTTGTCTTTGCGGCTGCAATAGTTCCGATCATGTATATCGGTGCAGACAGGGCAGATGCACTGATGAATTCTGTCACTGTACAGGTCTTCAACGTATTCTGTTCACCCGGACTTGTGAGAAATTACTGGAAATTCGGAACGAATTTTTATGGCTTGGCAATGCTCACGTCAGCGGTATTCTTTGTAATTCTGATTGCCGGAATGATAAAAAAGAAGAATATCGGAAAAATACTGCCGCCTGTCATAGCCGCCGTGCTTTTCACCGTTTATACAGGCGATGTCCGTAAGGAAATAATCGGAAGTCAGGAGAGCGGCGAGGGCGACAGACAGCTTATAAGCCGCATTTCAGATACTGACTATGACAAGATATATGTGTCGGCAGACTGCGGTACTTTTGCGTCATTCGTGCAGTTCCGCCTTCCCGATGAAAGAATCGAGTTTGCGGACAGCTTGGAAAATATCGGTGAAAAATCACTTTTCCTTGCAGACAGGAATGATATGATAAAATATATCGGCTATGAGCTGGAAGACATTTCCGACAAGCATATTCTTCTCAGAAACAAAAAAAGAAACGAAAATTCCGAATTTGAATTTCCGCTTTCATATATGATAAGTTCTGACAAAAGTCTTGTCAGCGATGATGCGATACTCAGCGGTTCAGAGTCAAATTATCTCTGCTATGGACCGTACATGAAATTTACCGGGAATGACTATAATATCACTTTTGAACTTGAAGATATAGTTTCAGACTCGGAACTGCTCGGTTTTGCCGAAGTAAAAAGCCATACAACGGGAAAGACATATGCCCATAATGATATAACTGCCGATATGGTAAAAGACGGAAAGCTTGACCTTGAGCTTGATGCCGATATTGATACCGATGCCGAAAATGTTGAAATGATAGTATTCATCTATGAACCGGAGAAAACTTCGATGAAACTCGGCTCGGTAAAGATCTCTGTGGAGGATTGATTATAATGAAGCTGATAATTCAGATACCATGCTATAACGAGGAGCAAACTCTCGAACTTGCATATAATGACCTGCCAAGGCATATTGACGGGATAGATACGATAGAATACCTCATAATCAACGACGGAAGCAAGGATAATACCGTTGAGAAAGCAAGAGAACTCGGTTTTCACCACATCGTTTCATTCAAGCAGAACAAGGGACTTGCTAAAGGCTTTATGGCGGGAATAGATGCCTGTCTGCATCTGGGTGCGGATATAATCGTGAATACCGATGCCGACAACCAGTACTGCGGCGCAGATATCGAAAAGATAGTGCGCCCTATCCTTGAAGGCAAGTCGGATATCGTGATAGGTGAGCGTCCTATTGACGAAACGGAGCATTTCTCATGGAAAAAGAAAAAGTTCCAGCACCTCGGAAGCTGGGTAGTGCGTGTGGCTTCGGGTACGGATATTCCCGATGCACCAAGCGGTTTCCGTGCATATTCAAGAGATGCGGCACTCAGACTCAACGTGGTGAACGAGTATACCTATACACTCGAAACCATAATTCAGGCAGGCAACAGCAAAACTGCAATGAGCTCCGTTCCGATAAGGACAAATCCTGAAACACGTCCGTCAAGGCTGTTTTCAAGTATGTGGAGATATATGAAGCGCTCTGCAACAGTAATCACCCGTTCATTCATCATGTACAAGCCGCTTGCATTTTTCCTGTCAATAGGCTTTCTGCTCATGTTTTTCGGCATTGTGCTCGGAATACGTTTTCTGGTATATATGGGAATGGGCGACGGCAGCGGTCATATCCAGTCACTTATACTTACCGCAATACTGCTTATGATGGGCTTCCAGACCATTACTATCGGACTTCTCGGCGATACTATCGCTGCAAACCGCAAACTGCTTGAAGATGTTCAGTATCGTGTGCGTAAAATGGAATGCGGAAAAAGTGACGAGGAAAGCAAGAAATTATCCGGAGACAAACACGAATGAATGCAAAGAAAATAATAAAAATCATCGGAACAGTCATCACCATTGCCGCACTTGCATTTGTGGTGAAAAAGCTGTTTTCGATGGACATCAGCGCAGAACAGTTCAGAAGTCCCGAAACTGCGGCGTCATTTGCCGTATGCTTTGTGATACAGACGGTAATAATCGTATTTTCCTGTATTCCGTGGCTGATATTTTCGGAGTCGCTTTCGGGAAAGAAGATACCGTTTTCGGCGGCAATGCCCGTGTATACACGCTCGAATCTGTATAAATACGTCCCCGGAAATGTATTCCAGTATATCGGCAGAAATCAGCTTGCCGCAGATACCGGAATAAGCCATGTTGACGTTGCCTGCGCTACTGTGCTCGACATTTTTTTCTGTGTTTTCTGGACAGGCGTGATGTCGTTCATTGCACTGCGGCGTTCGATAGGAACACTGCTCAGAGAATACGGCGGCAGGCTGTTTATTACAGCGCTGTGCTGTATCGGAGCGGCACTTGTCATCGGAATTCTGCTGTTCCTGAAATTCAGGCAGAAGATAACGGATTATCTTTCACGCTATAAAAAAGCCTTTGAGAAGGACAGACTTCCAAGGCTGATAAAAGGTATTCTCTATTATCTTTTGCAGAATGCCGTTACGGCGGTGATGTACTTTATCTGCCTGAAATTCATGATGGCTGACGGTACGGAGTTCGGTGAACTTGTGATATTCACAGGTACTTTCCTGTTTTCGTGGATAATCGGATTTATCACCATAGGCGCACCGGGAGGAATAGGCGTGCGTGAGGGCGTAATGATATATATGTGCGGCAGTGACGATAGAATCATACTGTTCGTCCTTGTCATAAGAATTGCTTCGATTTTTGCTGATGTTGCAGCGTTTCTTATCGGTACGCTGTATGCCTCGGCATATAAAAAAAGAACTGGGAACGTTTAAGGCAACACCGCTGTTCTTACAGGAATTTCTGCTTGTTATTGAGGGAAACCATTTTGAAAAAGGGTTTGCCCCCGATAAACAGCAGATATGTCTGTAAAAACAGCAAAGCTGAATGTTCTCAGTTTTTTTAGAGGTGCCCTTTAGTTATCGTCCGAATCATACAGGAGCAGTTCACGGATAGAGCGTTCTTTTAGCTCTTTTTTCCACTGCTTTATTTCATCGGGCGAAACGCCTTCTTTTTCTGCAACCTCATCAATATTTTTGCATACAAGGTATTCCCTTACGATGCGTTCTTTTTCTTCGGGCGTTTTTTCAGGGGGCGGTTCAGGTTCTTTTTTCTCTGTAAAGAGAATATCCACTATCATGTAGAAGAAAAATGCGCCCATAACAACAATAACTACTCCGGACATAATACCTCTCCTTTCATAGGAGTATGTATCGGCTATCGGAATATATGCTGAAACTGAATAGTATAAATATTGCCTTATCTGGTCAGTACGTTATGTATTGACTTTAGCCTTGTGAACTGTATACCTCAGATGCAGCGTCAACAGTCTGCTTTGCATCTTTCGAGTAATAATCGGCGTGTATCTGTTCTGCGTATGAGGCTGTGAGGACTGCGCCGCCGACCACGGTTTTGCATTCGGGATATTTTTCATTCAGCAGTGCGACTGTATCAGCCATAGCACCGAGAGTTGTGGTCATAAGTGCGGAAAGTCCCACAAGCTTTACTTTATGTTCAATTGCGGCGGTAACGATTGTCTCAGGCGGAACGTCCCTGCCAAGGTCAATTACAGTAAAACCGTAGCTTTCGAGGAGCACTTTTACGATATTCTTGCCAATATCATGAATATCGCCCTTTACTGTAGCAAGTACCACCTTGCCCTTTGAAACTGTCCCGCCGCCTGACGCTGACAGTTTATTTTTTATGACTTCAAAGCAAGCCTGTGCAGCTTCTGCGGTAAGAATGAGCTGCGGCAGGAATATCTTGCCCTTTTCAAATTTTTCGCCTGCCTTGTCGAGTGCAGGGATGAGATAGCTGTTGATTATCTCCATTGCATCCGTTGTTTCAAGGAGAGCCTCAGCCGCTTTTACTGCATTGCTTTTCAGTCCGTTTTCAACTGAATATACAAGGTCAGGTGTCTCCTGTGCTTTCGGAGCAGTCTGCTGCGGCTGACCGTCCTGAGCGTATATGCCTATAAATTCCGTCGAGTTCCTGTCTATGCCTGCAAGGAGCTTGTATGCTCTTACAGCGCCTATTATCGAGTCAACATTCGGGTTGATTATCGGAAGGTCAAGACCGTTCTGCAATGCCATTGTGAGGAAAGTTCTTGTGATAAGTTCACGCTCAGGCAGACCGAATGAAATATTCGATACGCCCAGAACAGTTTTCAGACCAAGTTCCTCCTTTACACGTTTAAGTGCGCCGAGTGTTTCCATAACGCCGTCCTGTTCAGCCGATGCCGTAAGGGTAAGACAGTCGATGAAAACGTCCTCTTTCGGGATACCGTATGAAATTGCACGGTCAAGTATCTTCTCTGCAATTGCGAAACGACCGTCAGCAGTTTTCGGGATGCCGTTCTTGTCAAGGGTAAGACCGACAACAGCCGCACCGTATTTCTTTACAAGCGGTAAAATAGCATCAAGAGACTCGTCCTCGCCGTTTACTGAATTTACGATAGGTTTGCCGTTGTAAACTCTCAGACCTGCCTCAAGCACCTCGGGAATAGTGGAGTCAAGCTGCAAAGGAGTGTCACATACGCTCTGGATAGCCTTGACAGCAGTTACCATCATTTCCTTTTCGTCAATTCCGGGCAGTCCGACATTTACATCGAGTATATCTGCGCCTGCATGGACTTGTTCAACAGCCTGACCAAGAATATAGTCAACGTCGTGTGCCATGAGAGCTTCCTTGAAACGCTTTTTGCCCGTAGGATTGATGCGTTCGCCAATGACTCTCGGCTGATTTATTGTAACGCAGTTAACTGCGGAACAGGCAATACTTGCACGTTTAATTGTTCTTGTCTGACGCTCTGCACCAGAAAGTTTATCTGTCATAGCTTTGAGATGTTCAGGAGTTGTGCCGCAGCATCCGCCGAAAATGGTAACGCCTGCCTCAGCGAGTTTCAGTGCGCTTTCTGCGAAATCTTCGGGAGAAACGTTGTATTCATTCGTAACAGGGTCAGGCAGTCCTGCATTCGGCTTTGCGATGACAGGGAGAGTTGTGAGTGAGCATATCCTGTCGATAACGGGATAAAGTTCATTCGGGCCAAGTGAACAGTTCACGCCGATAGCATCAGCGCCGAGTCCCTCTAAAACGGCTGTCATACATTCAGGTGAAACGCCTGTGAATGTACGCATATTAGCCTCAAATGACATTGTTACCATAACAGGCTTGTCGGAATTCTCCTTAGCCGCAAGAAGTGCCGCCTTGACCTCGTAAAGGTCTGACATGGTCTCGATAACGATAAGGTCGGCATTTTTTCCTGCAAGAACTATCTCCTTGTAGGCATCATAGGCATCCTCAAATTTAAGAGTGCCCGAAGGTTCAAGGAGCTGACCGAGCGAACCCATATCAAGGGCAACGAGAGCCTTTCCCGAAGCGGCAGAACGTGCATTTTCAATGCCTGCGGAAACGACCTCCTCAACGGTATGACCGCAGTTTGCAAGCTTGAAGCGGTTTGCGCCGAAAGTGTTGGCATAGATGATATCCGAGCCGCTTTCAACGTACATTTTATGGATACGCATGATAGCGTCAGGGTTGGTTATATTGAGCAGTTCAGGAACGTGTTCGGTCTGAATGCCGTGAGCCTGAAGCATCGTTCCCATTCCCCCGTCGAGGAAAACAAAGCTGTTGTTGTCAAGAAGTGAATAGAATTTATCGGACATGGTTAACCTCCGTAATAATTCAGGAATTTTTTGAATATGTGCCTAAGCATCTGAATACATCAGTATTTTTTTCAAGGTCACGCATGAGCGCCTGAACGTGGGGATCTGTCAGTTTTCCGCTGAAATCAAGGAAGAACATGACATCAAAACTTCCGTCACGGACAGGTCTGCTTTCAAGGCGGATAAGGTTCATTCCGTTGACATAGAATTTTGTGAGCAGACGGTAAAGGCTTCCCTCGGTATTCGGGATGACTACCATAAGCGATACTGCATCGGCATCGTCTGCAACAAGCATATCCTTTGAAACAACGATAAACTGCGTTTTATTTACAGAGCAGCCGGCAATGTCACGGGCGATAATCGTCATTCCCAGTTTTTCAGCACACTCCACAGAGCATATTGCGGCGATGTTTTCGCTGTCTGCCATGACCTTTGCGGCGGCTGTTGCGGTATTGGAGTATTCTGCCGCTTCAAGACCATTTTCGTGGAGAAATGCCTCACACTGTGCAAGCGCCTGCGGATGGGAGTATACACGTTTTATCTCTGAAAGCGGAATGTCATTTTTTGCGGCAAGGCAGTGATTTATCTCGATAGTCACCTCACGGACGACATAGACCTGATATTTAGCCATAAGGTCATACGTGCTCTCAACAAAGCCTGATGTGGAGTTCAGCACGGGCAGTACGCCGTAATCAAGCTCGCCTGACTGGACAGCCCTGAAAACGTCCTCGAATGAGCCGTAGAAAGTATAGTCTCTTTCGCCGAAAACTGTACGTGCGGCAGCTTCAGAGTTTGCGCCGGAAGTGCCCTGACAGCCTATTTTTCGGGCATTTGCAAAATCAGGAGCAGTAAAGCTGTATTCCGGAGCATCTGCAAGAATTTTTCTGTTCTGGAGTATCTTGCTTATGTCCATTATAGTGGTAAACAGCGCCGCAGTGCCGTTTTCGAGGCTTTCATCTCCTGTGAGAGCTTTTATGCGGTCGATGACCTGTTGCTCACGTCCACCCTGAAATACAGGCATATTGTGTGCTTTTTTGTAGTCGGCAACTCCTTTGCAAAGCTCCATGCGTTTCATGAAAAGTGACAAAATTTCACTGTCGATATTGTCAATTCCGTCACGAAGCTTGTTCAGTTCTTCCATAATCAGACCTCTTTTCCATGCCGAAAAAATCCCTGTTTATCGGATTTTGACTTTGAATATAATTTTACATTTTATATTATACCAGATTTTTTTGAAAAAATCAATAAAAAACCTTCAAATATATTGCAAAATGCCTATCGTTTGTGGTATAATGATAATGTGTATATTGGAATACTGCATTTACACGATTTTTTGTCCGATAAGAGGTGCAGACCTTGGGAAAAATAAGGATACTCGGCATTGACCCCGGATATGCGATAGTAGGCTTCGGCGTTCTCGATTACGACGGCGTAAGGTTTGATCCGATAGAATACGGCGCAGTCCTCACAGAAGCGGAAACTCCGTTCCCTGACAGACTGAAAGCCATTCATGAGGATATCGAATTCATTTTTGACAAGTTCAGACCTGACTGCATGGCGATAGAACGTCTATATTTCACCACCAACCAGAAAACCGCTATTGATGTTGCACAGGCAAGGGGAGTGACAGTGCTCTCTGCCGCAAAACGTGGCATTCCTGTTTCGGAGTATACGCCTTTGCAGGTCAAACTTTCGGTTACAGGCTACGGCAAGGCGGAAAAGAAACAGGTCATGGAAATGACGAGACAGCTTCTGAATCTCGCTCAGATACCAAAGCCGGATGATGCCGCAGATGCACTTGCAATTGCGATATGTCACGGACATTCCATAAGATTTGAAATTTAGGCAATAATATTGCTTTCAAGAGGATTTGATACAATGATATACAGTTTACGTGGAAAACTTACAGTCAAGGAACTCGGCTTTGCAGTGATAGAATGCGGCGGTGTAGGCTACGGCTGCAAAACTTCATACAATACCATATCCCGTCTCGGCGATATCGGAAGCGAAGCCATGCTGTATACATACCTCTATGTGCGTGAGGATATTGTCGAGCTTTTCGGATTTGCTGACCAACAGGAGCTTAACTGCTTCAAACTGCTCATTTCAGTTTCAGGTGTCGGCCCGAAAGCCGCAACGTCTATCCTCTCGGATATGACACCCGAAAAATTCGCCTTCTATGTCGCATCAGGCGACAGCAAGTCATTTACCCGCACAAAGGGCATAGGCGCAAAAACTGCACAGCGTATCGTTCTCGAATTAAAGGATAAAATTTCTTCCGAGTCCATAAGCGGCTCTGTTTCAGGAGATGCAGCGGCATTTTCAGCATCGGCTGCAAGCTCCGATTCAGTTTCAGAGGCTCTCGAAGCACTTATGGTACTCGGCTATTCACAAGGCGAAACAGCTCCTATACTTGGGAAACTCGATCCTTCCCTGTCAACTCAGGAGCTTATAAAAGAAACTCTCAGACTGCTCAGTGCCAGAAAATCACACTGATAATTCAGCAAGATAAACGGAAAGGAAAGGTGTATTATGAATCTCGACGAATTACTTAAAGCGGCAATAAAAGATCCAGATAAACGTTCACTGTTTTTACAGACTCTCATCAAAAGCGATGTATATGTTATCTGCAAAAATCCCGTAAAACAGGAAAGAAACAAGTCGGAAGGCGGCGTTCAGCTTGAACTGATAACCACCCAGAATCCCGATGGCGAAGTCTTTATCCCTTTCTTTACAAGCTACCATGCTTTGCAGCAGTTTGCCAAAAGATATGTGGACTGCTATAAAATAAACTGCCTCAGACTGTTTGACCTCATTCAGTCGGCATCGGCAGTACTCAACCCGAATTCCTACGGCAAGGAGTTCTCGTCACAGGAAATAAAGAGCATCCTTCTTATCGCAAGAAACCTCAAAATAAAGGCTATTTCTTTTGATGAGGCTGATACCATTTCTTATCGTCCGGTTGAACATTCAATAGGTCATATTACAAAGGCTGCTACGAAATTCCTTTCAAAACAGCCGAATGTTGACCGTGCCTTTATCATGGAGATGATAAAGGGCAGCGAAAAGCCACAGATATTACTGGTTCTCGACATGATGGGCAGCACACGCAAACTGTTCGTTCCGCTGTCGAAATACCTTTCCAAAATAGTAAAGCCTGATGAGCATCTCGCTTTCATCAGCTATGAACATGACATGGGCAAAAAGGCTACCGAAAATATCGATCCTTTCTATGTCCGCCCAAAACGATACTTTGAACGTTAAGTAGGTGTAAGTTTGATACAGACAGAAGATATGGAATTCGCTCCGAGAGTGATATCTCCTGAAAATACGACAGAGGACAGCGATATTGAACTGAGCCTCAGACCGCAGACTCTCCATGAGTATATCGGTCAGGACAAGGCTAAGGAAAATCTCGCAGTCTACATCGAAGCCGCTAAACGCCGCAGTGAACCGCTTGACCATGTTTTGCTCTATGGCCCTCCGGGACTGGGCAAGACTACGCTTTCGGCTATTATCGCTCACGAGCTTGGCGTAAATCTCAGAGTTACCACAGGCCCTGCCATCGAAAAGCCCGGCGACCTCGTTTCGCTCCTGACAAGCCTTTCCGACAATGATGTGCTCTTTATTGACGAAATTCACCGCCTTTCCCGTGCAGTAGAGGAGATACTCTATCCTGCGCTGGAGGACAGAGTTATCGATATCATCATAGGAAAAGGCCCTGCCGCACGTTCTATACGTATGGATCTGAAACCGTTCACGCTTATCGGCGCTACCACAAGGGCAGGTCAGCTTTCTGCTCCGCTTCGTGACAGATTCGGCGTTGTTCAGCGTCTTGAGCTCTACAACAAGGAACAGCTCACCGATATCATCCGCAGAAGTGCCATGATACTCGGTATTCCGTGTACTGCCGACGGCGCAGGCGAGATCGCAGGCAGAGCAAGAGGGACGCCCCGTATCGCAAACCGTCTCCTTAAAAGAGTGCGTGATTTTGCCGATGTCATGGGCAATGGTCAGATAACTCAGGAAATAGCTTCAATTGCACTGAGCAAGCTTGAGATCGATGACCTCGGTCTTGACGGGCTTGACAGACGTATGCTCGAAATGATAATCAAAGGCTATGGCGGAGGCCCCGTCGGTCTGGAGACGCTCGCTTCGGCTATCAATGAGGAGTCAGTCACACTGGAGGACGTTTGCGAACCTTTCCTCATGCAGCTCGGTTTCCTCGGAAGAACTCCGAGAGGACGTGTTGCCACACGGCTTGCATATGAACATCTCGGCATTGTTCCGCCTGAACAGCAGCAAAGCTCCGGTGATGACGGACAGCTTAGTTTCTGAAAAATATGCTTATTAAAGGTTCACGAAGATATAATCTGAGACATAATACCGAAAGGACTGAGCAGCCTGAATTCGGCAGAATGATAAACGGTCAGGGGCTTGGACTTGTCTCAGAAATGCGCTATGGCATATGCCATATGAGCTTCAACGGCTGTGAAGTAATTGCAGTCCACAACGCTCTGGTCAGCCTTGGCAAACCTCAGCGTTTAAGCGATATAGCTTTCTATATGGAACGCTTCAGGGTACTCATGGGATTTTTCGGCTGCAATGCCTATTGTCTCGGACGTGCGCTGAAACATTTCGGCGCTGACTGCAAACGTTCACGCACCACGGACGGCGCTAAGTCATTTATCGTCACATACTGGACGAAAAAGCCGTTCCTTTCATCTATCCATACAGTCTTCTGCATGAGGACGGAAAAGGGCATAATGGTCTATAATAACTACAACAACTGCCCGAATGTCCGCATTTATCAGAATGTAGAGGATTTTGCAGGCAAAAGAAAGCCTGTTGCAATTTATATAACGGACACAGATGTCCAGTAAACCACAAGGAGTCCTGATATGACCAAGCTTTTCGGAACAGACGGCACACGAGGTATAGCCGTCACCGACCTTAACTGCGAACTTGCCATGCAGACAGCCCGTGCTGCTGCTGCGGTTCTTGCAAGCGGTGAGGAACGACATACAAGAATTATTGTCGGAAAGGATACACGTCTTTCTTCCGATCCTCTTGAAGATGCCGTGATCGCAGGCATCCGTTCAGTCGGCGCAGATGCCGAACTTCTCGGAGTTGTGCCTGTCCCTGCCGTTGCCTATATGGTGAAGCAGCATAATGCTGACGGCGGTATAATGATATCAGGCTCGCAGAATAATCCCGCTTCAAACGGCATAAAGATCTTCAATTCACTCGGTCAGAAGCTAAGTGATGAACAGGAGGAGACTATTGAAAGACTCGTCCTTGAAGCTCCGGGATTTATCCCTCTTGCGCCGCATGATGATGCAGGAAGGATATCCTACTATAAACAGGCGGCTGAAGACTATGTGGAACATATAAAAGAAATTGCGGAATGCAGTCTCAAAGGCATGAGAATTGCTCTTGACTGTGCCAACGGATGTGCATCGGAAACGGCTGAAAAGCTCTTTTCGGCTATGGGTGCAGAAGTATTCGTCATGGCAAACACTCCCGACGGCACTAATATCAACAAGGACTGCGGCGCTGCGGATATCGAGCCTCTTATAGAATTCATGACACAGAATAACTGCGGATGCGGCTTTGCTTTTGACGGTGATGCTGACAGATGTATTGCTGTTGATGAAAAGGGCGGTATTCTTGACGGCGATAAGCTCCTTGCGATATTTGCGGAATACTACAAAAGATACGGTATGCTCAAAAACAATACCGCAGTAATTACTATCATGACCAATATGGGACTCAATAAATTTGCCGAAAGCAAGGGATTTTACCTCGTTCGGGCAGGCGCAGGTCACAGGTATGTCCTTGAACGTATGCTTGAAGGCGGCTATAATCTCGGCGGCGAACCGAGCGGTCATATCGTTTTCCTTGATGACTCAACAACAGGCGACGGTCAGCTTACCGCACTGAAACTGCTGAAAATAATGAAGACCGAAAAGAAAAAGCTCAGTGAGCTTGCATCGGATATGGTCAGCTTTCCGCAGGTCATGCTCAATATCAGAATTGAGCCGCAGCACAGGGAACGCTGGAAGAATTACCGTGAAGTCACGGAAATGATAGAAAAATATGCTGCGGAACTTGGCAGCAGCGGACGTATAGTTGTCCGTGAAAGCGGCACAGAGGACGTTATCCGTGTCATGACGGAGGGCAGAGATTTCAGCCGCATCAATGAAATGGCATTCGATATTGCCCAGTGCATAAAAAAATATGTCAGCACAGAACAGCAAAGGAGCAGTAATATTGAGAACAGCTAATAACTGGAAGGACTATTCCATTTTAGATACATCGGACGGAGAAAAGCTCGAAACATGGGGCAAAATAAGTCTCGTCCGACCTGATCCGCAGATAATCTGGAAAACCGGACGCACAGACCCGCTCTGGAAAAATGCGGACGGTCACTATCACCGCTCAAATCAGGGCGGCGGTCAGTGGGAATTCAGAAAAAAACTTCCCGAATCATGGAATATAAGCTACAAAGAGCTTACATTCAATATCCGCCCCACAGGTTTCAAGCATACGGGACTTTTCCCCGAACAGGCTGTGAACTGGGACTTCATGGCGGATAAAATAAGAAACGCAGGCAGAGAAATAAACGTTCTCAACCTTTTCGCATACACGGGCGGCGCTACTCTTGCCTGTGCAGCCGCAGGTGCGAACGTCTGCCACGTTGATGCTTCAAAAGGCATGGTGCAGTGGGCAAGAGACAATGCCGCAGCATCAGGTCTTTCAGATAAACCGATACGCTGGATAGTGGACGACTGCGAAAAGTTCATAGCAAGAGAGATCCGCCGTGGACGCAGATATGACGCAGTTATCATGGATCCGCCAAGCTATGGCAGAGGTCCGGGCGGTGAGGTATGGAAACTCGAAAACAGCATATACGACCTTGTAAAGCTTTGTTCGGGCGTACTCTCGGATGATCCGCTTTTCTTCCTCATAAACAGCTATACTACGGGACTTTCTCCGTCGGTAATGGGATACATACTCGGTTCGGTGCTTACAGAAAAATTCCACGGCACTGTCTCATTTGACGAGATAGGACTCCCCGTCAGATCCACAGGCATGACTCTCCCGTGCGGTTCGACTGCTATCTGGGAGGCAAAGTAGAATCAATACCACTCATCTCATCATAAGTCAGTTCTTATCCGATAAAAGGCGATTGTCGGATAATGAATATATACACAGCAAAATAAAAACAATTAATCAGAAAAGGAGTTTTAACTATGGCAAAAGAAGAAAGATTTGTAAAGGCTTACTCACAGGGATTATCAAACGTTTCAGAAATATGGGTGGATACCATCACAGGTGTCAATTATTTCTTCCATGCAGGCGGTACGGCAGGCGGTATGACTCCGCTTCTCGATGCAAACGGAAATGTCGTTATCACGCCGCCTGAGGAAAACAAATGGCTAAAGGAAAAATAATCAATAAATGAAAAATATCATTGAAATCAAAGATCTGCATTTCTATTATGAACCGAATGACGGCGATCCTCTGCCCGAAGATGTACTCAAAGGCGTATATCTCAAAATCAAAGAGGGCGAGTTCGTCGCCATTCTCGGTCATAACGGCTGCGGCAAGTCTACACTTGCCAAGCATCTCAACGGCATTCTTGTCCCTACAGATGGCAAGGTTATCGTTGACGGCATAGATACCTCGGACGAATCGAAGCTTTTTGAACTGAGACAGACGGCAGGCATGGTCTTTCAGAATCCCGACAACCAGATAGTTTCATCTATAGTCGAGGAGGATGTGGCTTTTGCGCTGGAAAATCTCGGAGTACCGTATGAGGAAATGCGGAAGCGTGTTGATGATGCGCTCAAAGCTGTAAATATGTATGAATACCGAATGCATTCGCCGAGTCAGCTTTCGGGCGGTCAGAAACAGCGTGTGGCTATCGCAGGCGTTATTGCAATGCAGCCGAAATGCATCATTCTTGATGAACCGACCGCAATGCTTGATCCGCAGGGACGCAAGGAAGTTCTTGCGGCTATACACAGAATGAACCGTGAAATGGGCATAACCATTGTCCTTATCACACACTATATGGACGAAGCCGCCGCCTGTGACAGAGTTGTTGTCATGGATAAGGGCGACATAGTCCTTGATGATGTACCCGAAAAGGTATTCTCAAAAGTTGAAAAATTAAAGGAAATTGGTCTGGACGTTCCGCAGGTCACTGAACTTGCATGGGAACTCCGCAAGGCAGGCTATGACATCTCCCCCGAAATAATCACCGAGGAGGAGTGTGTCGAGGCTATTCAGAAGCTTTTCAGTTAGGAGCGATATTACATTGGCTATCCTTGAAACACAGGAGCTTACATACACCTACAGCATCGGCTCTCCGTTCGAGAAGACCGCTGTTGACCATGTAAGCCTGAAAATTGAAGAAGGTCAGATGATAGGCGTTATGGGACATACGGGTTCGGGAAAATCTACCCTTATCCAGCACTTCAACGGTCTTTTGCGCCCTACATCGGGAAAAATTCTCCTTGACGGAAAGGATATCTGGGAGGATAAGAACAATATCCGCAATGTCCGCTTTCAGGTCGGACTCGTTTTCCAGTATCCCGAATACCAGATATTCGAGGAAACTGTCTATAAGGACATTGCCTTCGGTCCGAAAAATATGGGACTGGACGACAATGAAATAAAGCGCAGAGTACTCGAAACAGCAAATGATATCGGACTTTCCGAGGAGCTTATGGAACGCTCTCCCTTTGACCTGTCAGGAGGTCAGAAGCGCCGTGTGGCTATCGCAGGCGTTATGGCTATGGAACCAAAGGTGCTCATTCTTGATGAGCCTACCGCAGGTCTCGATCCCGCAGGCAGAGACAAAATTCTTGAGCATATCAAAAAATACCACGAAAGAACAAAGAATACAATACTCATAGTATCTCACAGCATGGAGGATATCGCCTCTTTTGCCGACAAGATACTCGTCATGAACAAAGCAAAACTGTTCTGCTATGACGACACGGTCAACGTGTTCGCAAGGGCAGATGAAATATCAAAGATAGGTCTTGATGTTCCGCAGATAACCAAGGTTTTCGGCGAACTGAAAAAGCGTGGTCTTGACTTCGGCAAGGAAGTCTTTACCGTTGGCTATGCAAAAGACCTTCTCATACGCAGACTCAAAGAAAGGGAGGTTCGATGATTTGCTGAAAGATATTACCATCGGACAGTACTTCCCCGGTGACAGTCTCATTCACAGGCTCGACCCACGTTTCAAGATCGTTATCACGCTGATATTCATTATCATGCTGTTCACGGGCGGCTCATTTGTCTGCCTTGCGATAGGTGCGGTATATACGTTGATCGCCGTTCTTCTCTCGAAGATACCGGTAAAAATGTTTATCAAGAGCGTGAAGCCGATCATGCCGTTTCTGCTTATCACCGCAGTGCTCAATCTGTTTCTTGTATCAACGGGAGATGTGCTGTGGAAGTGGAAATTCATAAAAATAACAAGCGACGGCATAGACATAAGCGCTTTCATGATGTTCAGGATAATCCTCCTCATCACGGGAACTTCACTTCTCACTTACACGACCTCGCCGATAACTCTCACAGATGCGATAGAACGTCTGCTTTCGCCGCTCAAAAAGCTGAAATTTCCGGTGCATGAGCTTGCAATGATGATGTCGATAGCACTGAGATTTATCCCGACACTTATCGAGGAGACCGACAAGATAATGTCCGCCCAGAAGGCAAGAGGTGCAGAGATAGATACGGGAAGCTTCATGACAAGAGCACGAAATCTCGTTTCAATTCTCATTCCGCTCTTTATTTCGTCATTCAGACGTGCCGATGAGCTTGCAACTGCAATGGAATGCCGCTGTTATCACGGCGGTGAGGGACGTACACGCCTAAGACAGCTTAAATCAGCTCCGAGGGATATCGCCGCACTTGCAGTCACACTCCTGTTTTTCGGCGCAGTCATTACCGTCGGCATACTTCTTAAATAACCATAACGAAAGGAAATTATGGACAACAACGAAACAATATCTACCGAGCCTGTCATCAAAGAGAAAAAAGGCTCTGTCAGGAAATGCAGATATGAGCGCATGACCTCAAACGGTGTTTTCTGTTTTATTCTGTCGTTCCTGATACCATTCTCCGTGATGCTCTATGCTTTTTCCATGTTCGGCATACACCCTTTCGGTGACAGGCAGATTCTTGTAGTCGATCTGTGGCATCAATACTTCCCGTTTTTCAAGGTGGTACGTGAAAAACTCGTTGAAGGCGGCTCTTTCCTCTATTCATGGGAAAACGGTCTCGGAACGAATTTTCTGTCGCTTATCTCATACTATGCGGCAAGTCCGCTTAACTGGATAGCCGCACTTTTCGGCGAGGAAAGCGCCCGTGATGCGATGATGTTCATTCTGTGTGCAAAAATCGGCTTCAGCGGTGCATTTTTCAGCTGCTTTCTCAGGTATGCATTCAGCCGCAAAGACCTTTCAGTATGTATGTTTTCGTCGATGTATGCTCTTTGCAGCTATGTACTCGGCTATTACTGGAATGTCATGTGGTTTGATACGATTGCGCTATTTCCGCTTGTCATGCTTGGAATTATCGCAATATGCCGTGAAAGAAAGTGGAAAACATTCACATTCGCACTTGCTCTTTCACTCGTCTCAAACTATTACATAGGCTATTTTACCTGTGTATTCTCAATTTTTATGTTCGCATCGTCGGGCATAATTGAATTCAACGGCATAAAGAACTGGTTCGTATCGCTCTTTATCATGATACGTTCGTCAATTCTTGCAATATGTCTCGGCGCATTCATGCTGCTCCCTGCATATTACGGCTTGCAGCTCACATACAGCGCCAACAATACCATGCCGAAGAACATCACATTCTATGAAAAGTGGACTGATATTTTCGCAAATCTGCTGTCCTATAACAAGCCTGCAAAGGTAGAGGGACTGCCGAATTTCGCCTGCGGAATGCTTGCGGTCGTGCTTTTCGGAGTGTTCCTGTTCGCATTCGGCATAAAGATACGTGAAAAGATATCGGCTCTGCTGATGCTTGCGCTTATCACGGTAAGCTGCAACATCAATATCCTCAACTATATCTGGCACGGCTTCCACTTTACAAACCAGATACCCTATCGCTTTGCCTTTATTTTCAGCTTTGTGCTGATAACCGCCGCTTTCAGGGCGTATGACATAATACTGAAAAAGGGCATAAAACTGCACTATCTGCTGTTCATGCTCATTGCTCCTGCGGCTGTTTTTGCACTGAATTACCTGAAAGACAAAGACGAATTCAAATTTGAGGACGCAATCAAAAGCTCTGCGATAATCACAGGTGCATTTCTGCTTGTGTTTGCGGCAGCCAAGGTGTTCCCGTTCAAAAGCGAAAAGGTACGCAATTCGATACTTAGTCTGGGTATGACCATCGTTGTTGTATGCGAGCTTGCAGGCAATGCACAGATAGGTGTGGATACTGTTACAACAACGGGATACAATGATTATCCGACAAGAAACGAGGCTGTCCAGACTCTCCTTGACAAAGTGAGAGAGCGTGATGATTCGCCGTTCTACAGAGTCGAGATGACAGAGACGTATACTCTTAATGACAGCGCTCTCTATGGCTACTACGGACTTTCACAGTTTTCATCAGCCGCAAATGTTTCGGTAACGACATTCATGAGACGGCTCGGTCTGTATGCCTCAGAGGCCGGAAACAGATACTATTACAGGCTTTCTACTCCGGTAGTGAATTCACTGCTCGGACTGAAATATTTCATCAAGAAGAACGGTATGCTTTACAGCGAGGAAATGGCGCTCCATAACTGCAATGCCATTGACAACGTTCATCTTTTTGAAAACAAATATCCGCTGTCTCTCGGATATATGATGGACAGCGACATACTTAATATGACTGACAGTGATGGCTCAAATCCTTTTGAGTACCAGAATGAGCTTATAATGAGGGCTACGGGTATACACAAAAGCATCTATACCCCAAGACCTTCCGCCTCGGTCAGGTATGAGGACATGGAAGCAACACGCAACGGACTCGGAAATTATTCCTTCCGCAACGAAAAGGAAAGCGGTACGGCAAGTGCTGAATATACCTTTGACGGTGTGAAAAATTCCTACCTCTACGGATATGCAGGCTGTACAGGCGGCTGTATCGATGATATCACCATAAAATGCGGTGAATATGTCCTTGACAACGGCAAGCTCATTGAAAGTCATCCCCTTGTTTTCCCGATGGGAAACGCTCAGGAGGACGAAACATCAACAGTCAGGATAACTTCCAAGGACGGCACTAAAACAGGCAATTTCAGGCTTATGGTCTATGCGCTTGACCAGAATGTGTTCGAGACTGCTTACAATGCTCTTGCAGACGAGCAGCTCGTTATCGACAGGTTCAGTGATACGGAAATAAGCGGTGCTGTTACAGCTAAGAAGGACGGCGTTCTTTTCCTTTCCATTCCCTATGAAAAAGGCTGGAAGGTCTATGTTGACGGTTCAGAAACAGAGACTTTTCCGCTCATGCAGTCCATGCTTGGCGTAAGTATCAGCGAGGGCAGCCATGATATCCGCATAGAATATACACCTGAAGGCTTTAAAACAGGTGTTATGGCATCATCGGCAGCTTTGCTTGTCATTCTTCTTCTGATGCTCCTTGACAGACGTTCAGGCAAAAAGAAAGCCGCTGCAATTTCAGCCGCAGAAGCTGATGCAGAGGAATATATCCTTGAACAGACCGACGGCGAATTCTTCTCTGACCTTTTCGAGGACGCAGAGGCAGCCGCAGTTGTACTCTACAGCAGAGAGGAGGACGGCGAATATGAGAAATCTCAAAGTGATGACGGCTTACAGGGGGACTAATTATCACGGATTTCAGCGCCAGAGCAATGCCGTAACAGTTCAGGAGGTGCTTGAAAACAAGCTGTCAAAGGTATTGAATGAGCCTGTGACTATATCAGGCTGTTCACGCACGGATACAGGTGTCCATGCAAACAATTTCTGCTTTAATGTGAAAACAAACAGCAATATCAGCACTCTCGGTTTTTGCAGGGGTGTAAACGGCGAACTGCCGGACGATATCTCTATACTGAGCTGTGAGGATGTGCCGATGGATTTTCATGCACGGTTTGACTGCAAGGGCAAGGAGTATATCTACAAGATGCATTGCAGTGAATCAAAAAATCCGTTTGCATCAGACCTGATGTTCCATTACCGGCGGAAATTCAATATCGATGCCGCACGGGAAGCCGCTTCATACTTCATAGGCACTCACGACTTCGCTTCATTTTGTGCTGACTGCACAAACGTTTCAACAACAGTCCGCACGATATATTCCTTCAGAATAGAAAATAGTGGAGATTCTGTGATAATGCTTGTAAAAGGCAACGGTTTTCTGTATAATATGATTAGGATAATGGCAGGGACTCTTATGGACGTAAGCGAGGAGCGTATAGCTGTGTCGGATATTCCCTGCATAATAGAGGCAAAAGACCGCCTTAAAGCGGGACGCACCGCAATGGCGCACGGTCTTTATCTCAACAGAGTTTTCTACAGCGAGGAGGAACTTCTCGCAGACTAATGTCAGAAGTAATTCTCTGATAATATATGCAAATACAAGGAGGTGCTCAGATGCCGAAAAACGATACCGAGGATATCGTGGATATTAAAAACCGCAAAAAAAGACGGAAACGTCTTATAAAATTCCTGATCTTCATTCTGGTAATCGGACTCGGTACAGGGCTATACTTCACCAGAGACAAATGGTACAACAAGCTCAGAGGTATCGGTGAACAGTACAGAACTATCGTCAATTCGGGAACTCTTGCAAAAGGTAACTTCCCGATAGAAGTAAGCAGTGACAATAATTATCAGCTTATGAAAATGGGCAGAAGAATAGTCGTACTGAGCGGAAATGATACGCTTTTCTTTGATACTGAGGGAAATCTGCTCAAAAAACGTCAGCATACATATACCAATTCGGTATTGTGCGTTTCAGGCGAAAGGGCTTTGATATATGCCTGCGGCGGAAATCAGCTCAGCGTTGAAGATGAAAATGAGGTCTGCTATACAAAGGAATTCGATGAAAATATCCTTTTTGCAAGACTCAGTCCCGAAGGATATACGGGCGTTGTTACTACCGCTGAAAATAATAAATGCGAAATTCACGTCTATGATAAAAAAGGCACCATAGTCTATGACAGAAAATGCATTGATGAATATGTCAATGACCTCAGCTTCACAAATGAGAGTCAAGGCTGCGTTTTTTCATATATCATGGCTAAAAACGGTCAGCTCGTTACCAATATAAAGTCGGTCATGTTCAGCGATGCAAATGAACTCTGGACATCAGGCGACATATTTACTGTCGGAATTGAACTTGACGGATTTAACGGGAATGTGTTTATCCTCGGAAACGATTCATGCGGCTATGTCGATTCAAACGGCAATGTCGGAGAATTTTATCAGTATGACGGCGAAATGAAAGGCGGCTCGTGCAGCGGCGGAAAAGCAGCGGTCATAATTAACAACGAAGATCTTAGAAAATATATCGCTGTTCTTTTCAGCGATGTCAGCACATCACCGCTGACTATTGAGCTTGATGAACCGGCTGTGGACGTTATGGTAAGCGGCGGACTTGCATATGTTCTTACTCAGGAACATATGATGGCTTACGACTTTGACGGCGGACTCCGCTCGACAGCCGATGTAAGCGACTCTTACACCGGATTTGTCAAAAATGAAGAACACATATTCTTAAAAAGCTATAAGAAAATCGACAGAATCGATTTTGAAAGTTGATCTGAAAGGAGGATTCTGTCGGAATATTTTTCGGCAGAACGTTAATTAATATGGATTCAAATTTATGGTGGATTTATGACGGCGGAACTGCTGTTATACTTCTTTCATTCATTTTTATCACAGCAAAAAGGGGACTGGCAAAAGCAGTTGCGTCTTTTGTGGGATTTATTCTCTCCATAGTAGTTGCCGTAGCTTTATGCAATACGGTTGCTGATTCGATATATCATACCATTATAAGAAGTTCAAATGTAAAAAATCTGACCAAGCATATGAACAATACAAAGTTTGTGGAAATGCTTGATGAACGTCTTGAAGACATAGGATATTCGATCAGTGTAAATCAGAATAAACTTGAAACAATTATAAAAAATTCGGATGATTATGATAATGATATCATTGACTATCTGAATAAGATCAACGGCAAGAAACTGGATGAAAAGGCAAGACTTGAATTTCTGCTCCATGATTGCTATGCTGATATTCTGAAGGCAATGATCTCTGAGGAGCTTTCACCGTTCTGTGCTGAATCAGCTTCAAGACAGGTAATTGATGATCCAAAGGAATTTGAACAGCTCATTCCGCTGTTTTTTGATGCTGAAACGCAGACACCTGCCGCAGAGTATATCTGCGAACATTATGTTGATGAGCCTTACATCTATTGTTTTAAACTTGTTGTATTCATTGCATTTCTCGGCTTGATAATGCTTATAACATTCCTTATCACAAAATCAGTCGGAAAAGGCGAAACAATGGAAACAAGTTTTGTCAGCCATGCTGTAAGCGGCATACTTGGAATGGCAAAAGGCGCTGTATTTGTTATTGCCATTGCCGTTATTATCCGTATTTCTGTAGTCTATGGCACAAATCAACTGCTGTTCTTCGAGAACCCTGCCATTGAAAAAACATACGTTTTCAAGTACATTTATGAATATATAACAAATTATAAATAACATCAACAGGAGGAACAAAACTGATGATAATGTGCAGTAACTGCAACAAGCGCCCTGCGGTCGTGTTTATCACTTCCGTTCAGGGAAATGAAAAGAAAAATGAGGGACTCTGCCTTTCGTGCGCCAGAAAAAAGAATATTCCGCAGGTTTCGGAATATATGAATCGTCTTGGAATTTCAGATGAAGAAATAGATCAGCTTTCAGAACAGATGATGGGTATGCTCGACGGCGATGCCTTTGAAATGGGCGGCTCAGGTCTTATGCCCGACTTCATTTCGGATATGTTCGGAATGGATGACGAAAATGACTCTGAAAGCGGTGAATCGTCTGATGACAGCAAGGGTATAAATCCTAAGAAATTCATCGAAAAACTCGGAAAAAGCTTCAGTGATTCACTCGATTCACTAAAGAACGGCGGCAACTCAGGCTCAGATTCCAACAGTAAGGAAGAAAAAAAGGGCGGCTTGTTCGGAAATAAGAAAAGCAAAAAAGAAAAGCTTAAATTCCTTGGAAGCTACTGCACTAACCTTTCACAGAAAGCCGCAGACGGTGAACTTGACAATATAATCGGACGTGACAGCGAGATCGCCCGTGTTATACAGATACTTTCAAGAAGAACCAAGAACAATGCCTGTCTTATCGGTGAACCGGGTGTCGGAAAGACTGCCATCGCCGAGGGCATCGCACTCAGGATAAATGAGGGCAATGTGCCGTTTAACCTTGCTGACAAGAAGATATATCTCCTTGATCTTACAGCTCTCGTGGCAGGAACTCAGTTCCGTGGACAGTTTGAGAGCCGTGTCAAGGGACTTGTGGACGAGGTAAAGCGTGAGGGCAATATCATACTCTTTATCGATGAGGTGCATAACCTTGTCGGCGCAGGTGACTCCGAAGGTTCCATGAATGCCGCAAATATCCTGAAACCTGCACTTTCAAGAGGCGAGGTTCAGGTAATCGGTGCTACCACATTCGGAGAATACCGCAAGTATATCGAAAAGGATTCAGCTCTTGAAAGACGTTTCCAGCCTGTAACCGTCGATGAACCGACTGTTGAGGAAACTGTGAATGTCCTTCTCGGCATCAAAAAATACTATGAGGATTACCATAAAGTACACATTTCAGATTATCTTGTAAGAATGTGCGCTGTCCTCTCGGAACGCTATATCACCGACCGTTTTCTTCCGGATAAAGCGATCGACCTTCTTGATGAAGGCTGTGCTCATACCTGCATACGCTCACCTGAGATCGGTGCATATGCCAATATCCAGAAGGAGCTGAAAGTCCTTGAGGAGCTTGAACAGAGCATAACCGAACAGGAAGAAATTGATTATCAGGCTCTTGCTGAGGTAAAGGGAAAGCTTATCCATACCCGTGAAAAAGAAACAGAGCTGAAGGAAAAAGCTGAGAACGTTGAGGTAACCGAGGACGATATCGCCCGTGTTATCGAGCTTTGGACGGGTATTCCCGCAAGCAAGATAAAGGAGACTGAATTTGTCAAGATAGCTAAGCTTGAAGATTCACTCAAAACCAGAGTTCTCGGTCAGGACGAGGCTGTAAGCGTACTTGCAAAGGCTATCAAGCGTTCAAGAGTACAGCTCAATAAGCGCAAGCGTCCTGCATCATTCATATTCGTAGGCCCTACCGGCGTTGGTAAAACTGAGCTTGTAAAGGCTCTTGCTGATGAGCTTTTTGACTCTCCGGAACCGCTTATCCGCCTTGATATGACCGAATATATGGAAAAGCACTCCGTTGCGAGAATGATCGGTTCGCCTCCGGGCTATGTAGGCTATGAGGAGGCTGGTCAGCTTACTGAAAAAGTTCGCCGCAGACCATATTCAGTTATTCTTTTTGATGAAATTGAAAAGGCTCACCCTGATGTTATGAATATCCTCATGCAGATCCTCGACGAAGGCAAGGTGGATGATGCTCACGGCAGAACTGTAAACTTTGCTAATACCATAATCTGTATGACATCAAACGCAGGCTCAACAGATAAGGGCATCGGCGTAGGCTTTAACCGCACGTCCGAGGATGTATCAAAGGATAAGGCTATGAAGGGACTCAAGGAATTCCTGCGTCCTGAATTTATCAGCCGTATCGATGAAATAGTCGTATTCAAGCCGCTCAGCAAGGAGAATTATGCTGATATCGCAGCTCTTATGCTTGACGAAATGACAGAGCCTCTTGCAGAAAAGAATATCACTCTCACATACAGCCGTGAAGCTCTTGAACTTATCGCTGAGAAGTCATTCGGAAAGACCTACGGCGCACGTGATATCCGCCGTGTTATCCGTCAGGACGTTGAGGATAAGATAGCCGAAATAATAATCGAAAAAGCTTCAAAGATAAATAATGTCAAGATATCCGCAGACGGCGAAAACCTCGTTGTTGAGGGCAGAAAGGTCAAGAAAAAGAATGAAGCATAATATTTTATCATCTGTTTCAGTGGTTCTTGCGCTTACAATGCTGACAGCCTGCGGAAAAAAAACTGACAGCAGCAGTACTCCTGAGCATAAAAACTCAAATCCTGCGCTTGTAAACTTTGATGAATTTGAGGAGCAGACAAAAGACGTTAAAATTGCTGACAACGGCCCGCTTCTGAGCCTTAGCAATACCACTGTCAAGCCGGGAGAGATCGCTGAGGTCACACTTTCCGTGCAGAATGCAGAGGCACAGTGGAGTATGTGCGGAATACACATAACTTATCCTGAATTCCTGAAGCCTGAAATGGACGATCCGTCACCTGAAGTGCGTGATGTTACCTTTAATATCGGCGATGCTGTAAAGAAAAATTCAGGTGCATTATGCAAGGAATGGCAGTCGGGACTTCCCGATGTCCTGACACAGAAAAAACTCGGCTGTCTGTTTTTCACCTGTATGTTCAACGGAAATGAGGGCGGCGACGGCGAAATGGTCAAGGTGTATCTGAAAGTTCCTGAAGATGCCCAGCCAGGAGCTGTCTATCAGCTCGGCAGCTACTATATGTCCACAGACCTTTTCTGCAATATGCAGAATACTCTGTCCTTCCAGAAGTACGCTTTTGCCAACTTCGAGGGCGGTACGATCACTGTAGAATAAAAACAACTCACCTCTTGTTCTTCGGCTATTTATGCTTTTTACTGAGGGAAACCCTTTTGAAAAAGGGTTCTCCCTCAGACTCCCTTCCTAAAACTTTCAGTATTAGTGGATGTCATACCTGACATATGTCAGGTGTGACATCCACCATTATATTAAAAGTCTTTGGAAAGGGGTTCGGGGAAGAACCTTTCCTCAGAAAGGTTTGCCCCGATAAAGAGTATGATTAACCGTAAAACAAGAGGTGAGTTATTTTGTATCTGCAATATAAAAGTCCGTATATGTACGTGAGATTATGACATTTCCGTGGCTTTCTGCTGAATAGTCTGACATATTCAGCAGAAACGCCATGCCGCTTTCAGGGATAAGATAATACAGCTTTTCCATGAAATTCGTACCCTGATAAATAATGATACCGCCGTCAGTCATGATAAACTGACTGCCGAGCTTCGTAACGTCAAACGTAAGCTTTGTATGTTTTTCAAGGTCATAGACAAACAGCAGAGCTTTGTCGGGAGTCGGGTCATATTCCGATGCACTGTAATTGTAATCGACCTGTTTGAGAACGACTGTTTTATCGTCCGCATATACAAGGTCTGCGCTCCTGAATTTTGTTGTCAGGGTATAATTTTCGGTGTGAACGGCTATTTTGTTTTTATCGTTTCTGTAGGCATATGCTATCCTGCCATTGCAGAAAACGGGATCGCCGTAAATATTGTCATTGCTGAATATTTCGCTGAATTTGCCTGTATCATGGTCAAGTTCATACAGCACAGCTTTTATGGCACGTCCTTTGCGGAATTCATTATTTACTGTGCTTACTCCGTTGCCGTCAAAGCTGTAATCGGCGAATACAAGCCTGTTTTCGCCTGCGTTCAGGATAGCATCTATGGTATTGTCAATTCCGTAGCCTTCATATATCTCGCCGTTTTTACCGTCAAAGGCATCTTCAAAACTGCCGCTTTCAATATCAAATGAATAGAGCGAATACCCCTGAATATCGTCGTTATAGCATTTGAACCAGAGCTTTCCGTCGGCATATCTCATTGTACCGACGGGAGAAGATATCGGGCTTTCAAGTCCCTCATAGGTAAATATTTCGGAGTATTTTTCTGTTTCCATGTCATATCCGCAGATAGCCCAGTCATGCATATTATCACACAGGTCGTCGAACGATACAAGAAAATACAGCACGTTATCGCCGAATGCACACATTTTGATTTTCGCAGATGCAGGCGTTTTCAGTACCTCATCGATATATGGGTCATACTGCGGCTCTCCGCCGTCAATGCTCCGGCTTGGCGCATACTGTTGCCACACGTCATCAGCCTTGCAGGGAGACATACGTTCACCAAGCATTTCCAGAACAGGCTGGATTTCAATTTTAATGCTGTTTATCGGGGCTTCGCCGTCATTGACGGTAAGCGATACGGGAATTTCCGAAAAATCGCTTTCGGAATATTCTGAACTGCCCGAATACGGCTTGGTTTCGGTTTCATCACTGACAGTTTCGATCGGTTCGCCCTTTATTTCCTCCGATGAGCTGTCGGTTTTCTTTTTGTCCGAACAGCCTGCCGCCATGACGAGTGCAAGCAGAACAGCCGCAAATTTCATATATTTCATGTGTCATTCCTCCCTGTCCTCGAATATACAGATTTTTGCCGGCGTTGAAAAGTATCCGGTCATTCCGGCGGTCTGAACGGCAACTTCCTCGGAAACTGTGTAGTATACAGTACCGTTTGCATATTCTATCTGGTTGTGAGGCGTATTGTAAGTGAGGTTCATGGCAATTCCGAGTTCCGGAATGAAATAGTAAACAGACAATTCAGTATTTGCCATTTTGCCCTTGCCGATCACAAGATTGCCGTTGTGTGACTGGTATGTGCCGTCAATTCCCGAAATATCCGTGACATAGTGCTCCATTTTTGTGAAGTCGAACGTATGAACGACTGCTATATCGCCCTTTGTTACAAGCACGGCTTTTTCGTTGGTCGCATACAGGATTTCTGCATCAACAATACCTGTACTCAATGTATAGTTTTCGCTTATGAGATCATATTTGTGTGAATTTTCAGGCTTTTTCAGATAGGCAAATATTCCGTTGCGGCATATAGTTCCGCTCATATCCGAACTCATGTTTCTTTCAACTGTATATATTTCCGAAACTTCGCCGCTTTCGAGGTCGAGCGTTGAAAACGTGTCTCTTTCTTTTTCGTTGTCAATCTGCATTCCCGACATCAGAGTGACGATTTTTCCATTCTGACATTCGGTATGGAAAGGTGTCTCAGACTCGTATATCACCTTATTTTCATGCGTATCAATGTCATATCCCATGAATGAACAGCTTGTCACACAGCCGTAATCATCGAATTTTACGTCAGTATAATATATCACATTGTCAATGACAAAATCAAAATACGGAGGGATTTCGCCCTCATCATCAAGCGAAGAATAGCGGTATATCTCCTCACATTCGTCATTAGCCATATTATAGCTGTAAATAGAATACTCATGGCTGCCGCTGCATGAATAATCAAAATCAACGCCGATATACAGCATATTTCCGTCAATTGACAGTCCCTGAACAATGCCCCTTGAAGGTGTAAGTCTGTTTGCCATGAACTCGTTATAGGCACTTTGATATTCTTCCTCTGACATAGTGCCGTCTGCTCTGCTCTCGTCAAAATACTGAGCATTCGGGCTGTAATCCCACGCATTTTCGCTCTCCTTGCACGGTGGTACTCTTTCGCCGAATTTATCGGTCGGAATGTCATAGCTGTTAAGCGTGACAGGCGGCTGATCTATTATGATATTCAGCGGAACGTCGATTTTCTTGAAGTCATCACAGTTGTACGTTTTGTATACATTTTCCTCGGTCACGTCCTCGACAACAGGCTCACCCGTAATTTCAGACGAGCTTTCGGGCTTTTCCTTTTCTGAACAGCCTGAAAGCAGAGTAAGTGCGGAAATAATTGCAATGATTTTCGTGAATTTCATAGCGTTAGTCCTTTCTTTCAAGCCAGCAGAATGCGCTGTATTCTGATGAAACTGTATATTCGATACCGTTTTCCTTGGTTTTTTCGTCAGTCATTTCCGTAAACGATACTGTATCATTATAAGCGGAAAAATTTTCATAATGTATATTTTCTGCAATAGTGAAAGCAAGACCAAGGTCCGGGATAAAATAGTACACATCTGCATCATTTATGTATGAATTTGCAAGCACAATGCCTTCACCGAATGAAGCGCCTATACCCATATTGGAATTAAGCTCGGTCACATAGTGCTCCATTTTCGTAAAGTCAAAGGTATGCAGAATATTTTTGTCGCTTGCTATCAGAAGAACCACTCTGTTTTCGTCTGCAAAGAGAAGTTCTGCCGCAGTAATGCCCGTAGAAAGGCGGTAATTTTCGGTCACGAGGTCAAGCTTTCGTGAGTTTTCGGGCTTTTCAAGATATGTCTCTGTATCGACAGGCGAATTATATGAAAAGTTTGACATATCCTTTTCTGTTATTTTCTTTGCCTTTGTGTCATACTCCAAGCGGTTGTATGAAAAATTGTCAGTTCCGCTATCAGATACTTCGCTGATAAGCAGATTTCCGTCAGGCAGTTTATATAAAGAGAGGTCGGTACTGCTCTCAAAAATAACGTTTTCTTCCTTTGTATCAAGGTCAATTGCGGTTATGCATGACTGAATGACATTTCCGTTTTCGTCACGCTGTCCATTCGGGATATACAGCACATTGTCAGCCACAGCCGCATCCCAGAACCAGAACATTCCCTGTTCTTCAAGTCCTGAATATGTATAGACCTCAGACACCTTGTCCGTATCCATATCAATGCAGTACATTGACCATTCGTAAACATTGAAGATCCTGTCATAGTTCACTGTAACATAAAGCTTGTTTCCGTCACGCTGAATTTTCTCTGCAACGCCTTTCTGCGGGATATCGACATTTGCCATGAAATCCTCATATATCTGTTTTTTCACATTTTCGTCAGTCAGCGAATTATAATAGCTGTCATTGGCATAATACCTGAACGGGTCGTCGGTTTTCATGTATGCAGATATTTTCTCGCCGAAGTCCAGTTCAGGAAATACATATCGTTTCAGCTCAACAGGAGGTTCACTGTCTGTCTCATTCCACGGAACGTCTATTTTTTTGAAATCATCACAGTTGTACGTTTTGTATACATTTTCCTCGGTCACGTCCTCGACAACAGGCTCACCCGTAATTTCAGACGAGCTTTCGGGCTTTTCCTTTTCTGAACAGCCTGAAAGCAGAGTAAGTGCGGATAAAACTGCGATAATTTTTGTATATTTCATAGTTATTGCTCCTTTTCTTCAAGCCAGTAATATTTTTTAAACTTGGTGAATATGCTGCTGCCCGTTTCCGACCAGTCTTCCTCTATGAAAGACACGGAATTATTTTCTTTTGAGAATGACGAAATAATGATATAATCTGTAAGGTTGAATGCAAATCCGAGTTCAGGCAGAAAATAACAAACAAGGGACTGTGAACTGCTGAAATTGCACATTACTATTCCGTCACCGAATACATACCCGGTGTCAGCAATTTTCAGTTCAGTGACATAGTGCTCCATTTTCTCGAAATCAAAGGTATGCAGGATATGCTTGTCATCAGGCGTTATGAGCATGGCTTTTTTGTCGTCGGCATAGAATATATTTGCCGCAGTAATGCCTGTTGAAAGGCGGTAATTGTCAGTGATAAGGTCAACGCTTCGTGAACCCTCGGGCTTTTCAAGATAAGCCTTTATAAAGCCGTCCCATGTATATGTGGAGTGAGCGGCATCAAACTCCGTTTCGGAAAGTTCCTTTGTTTTCGTATCGAAATCATAATATCTATACAAAGAGCCGTCATCTGATGACCTGTCACCGTCAAAGATCTGTTCGCATACAGACAGACCGCCGTCCGGTTTTTCCTGAAGTGTAAAGGAATATGCGCTTTCCATAATAACGGTTTCTTCCTTTGTTTCAAGATCTATTGCCGTCAGATATGACCTGTCATTTTCACGCAGCGGGATATACAGCAAATTATCAATAATAACGCCGTAAACATGGTCTTGTGACCGAACGTTGTCAAGTCCCGAATAGTTGTATATTTCGGTCATTTCGTTTGTATCCGTGTCAAAGCAGTATATTGACCATTCGTGCTTATAGCAAATAGTATCATAATTGACAGTCACATATAATTTGTTTCCGTCACGCTGAACTCTTTCAATAAACGGATGCTGCGGCTTATTGGCGTTTTTCATGAATTCGTCGTAGATTTCCTTTTTATCGGCTTCATTTTCCATGGCTTCATAATTTTCATAGTCATAATAATACTGCATAGGATCGTCACTGCTCATGCACGGAGGTATCCTCTCACCGAAGTCGTAGTCAGGAAATTCATAGCATTTCAGCTCAACAGGAGGTTCACTGTCCGTTTCATTCCACGGCACGTCTATTTTTTTGAAATCCTTGGAGCTGTAAGTCATGAACTGCTTTTCTTCAGTTTCGTTCTCTATCGGCTCACCTGTGATATCTGACGAATTATCAGGTTTTTTTGTATCACTGCATGAGAAACATGGCAATATAAGAAATAATGCTGTAAAAACGCTGAATAATTTTTTCATAGAAGTGCTCCTTTCGGTATGTGTGAATAATTCTCCGTATAAATAAGTGATTTTCAGGGGATAAAAAGACGAAATTTCCTAATGTTAAAATAAAAAAATAAAAGACGGACAATTTGTCCGCCTCAGCGTGTCAAAAAACTTATTTGGGGACGTCGAGGACGCCGTCCCCTACAAATACATTAACGAAGAATAGCTGAATTGTAGGGGCTGGCGGTCTCACCTGTCGGCTCGGTCGGTGCTTCTGCGTTGCAGAGGTATCCACTGGATACCCGCACCCTCGACAGCCCTTGTTTAACGAAATAATTTCGACTTTTTAAACAGACTGAAACGGACAATTTGTCCGCCTTAAAGCAACAACGTGCAAAGAATGTGCGGTGTTGCATTATATTATCCGGCATAAATTAGCTTCACCTGAACCAAGATGCCGCAGTTCACCGTCGGGCAGTTCGATCATCAGGTTTGCATTGTCATCAATACCCGCAGCTTTGCCGATTATCTGTTCATTGCCGATATTTGCCGTAATATCATGACCTGTGAGCAGTTCACGTCTGCGGTAATCCTCAAGGAAACGCCTGTCTCCGACATACGGGATATACCTGTCAAGCTGATTGAGAATGCCTGCACACAGCCTGTTTCTGCTTACTTTCACGTCTGTTTCGTCCTCAATTGATGTAGCTATACTGCCAAGCTCAGGTGCAAACTGCTCCTTTACGCTGAGGACGTTCATGCCGATGCCGATGACGATATATTCGGGCATTTTCATCTCACGTCCGAGAGAAGCCTCGGTGAGGATGCCGCATATCTTTCTGCCGTTGAGCCACAGGTCATTCACCCATTTTATGCTGATATCCGCACCGCAGAGCCTTTCAGCCGCCTCAGCCGCCGCACACGCCGCCGCCGCAGTTATCATGGGGGCAAGTTCAATATCAAGTTCAGGGCGCATGATAACGCTCATATAGATGCCTGTTCCCGACGGAGAAACAAAGCTCCGTCCGAGTCTGCCACGCCCTTTTGTCTGCATATCGGCGATAACGGCAGTACCGTCAGCCGCTCCCTGAGATGCGAGCTTTTTGGCGATATCATTTGTTGACTCAACACAGTCATAGATGAAAAGTTCACGTTCTTTTCTTTCAAGATAGGGAAAAATTCTTTCAGCCGCAATAGTATTCATAGCTTAAAACCTGTTATCCATATCGATGATATTTATGCCGTCGCAGCTTTTTACAGTGATTTTGCTGATCTTGTTTTCGGGATCGTGAAAACAGGTGATTTCAAGCGTGCATTCGGTCTGACCGACATCTGTGACATTTGCCATGATCTTTGCACCGTCGATTCCGTCACAGTCAAAATAATAAACTAATTTATCGTTTTCCTCATTGATGCCGATGTATTCAAAATCCGACTTCTCAAAAATGAGATTTATCCATTCAGTGACGATATCGGTGATGTCAATGTGCGGATCTATCGGGGCATACTCTTTTACAAGGATATTTCCCATTGTTTTTTCGGTTTCAAGCTTCAGCGTATTATCCGAAAACAGCACGATATCCTGAAGATCTGTGCGGAGCTTGACCGTAGTCATGGTAGTTTTCTTAGTAGTCACAGTCTTTTTTGAAGTAGTCTTAGCCGTAGTCTTTTTAGCGGCAGTCGTGGTTGTTTTTTTGGTTGTGACAGATTTTTTGTTTTTGGAGGCGGTAGTTGTTTTAAGCGGACGTTTTCTGCCTGAATAGCGGATGAGCAAGTCCTCGGTCTCGATGCCTTCCTGGAAATTTGCGGTCACTCTGAGCACGGCATCCGAGTCGGTATCTGCAACAAATTCCAGAGCAAGAACATAGTCCTGTTTCTTTGATTTTCCGTCAACCTTGATTTTTTTCTTGTTGATTTCGTCTGAGTCATAGTCATAGTATTCGGTATAGAGAATGCCGCTTCCCACAGAGCCTATGTATTCAAGTTCAGCCTTGTCTTCGAGGTAATCGAGCCATTCCTCGACGCAGTAGAACATATTTCCGTCAGTTTCTGTCGGGTGGTATACGATAGAAATTCCGTCCTCGGAGACAGCGGCAGGTTCAGCCAGAATTTCGCCGTCCGAAAATTCAGCAAGGTCCTGTATCGTAAGGACAGCCGTGGTGGTGACGGTAGTGGTCGTGGCAGTCGTGGTAGTAGTTGTGGTGGTGGTGGTAGTCTCACGCTCAACGGAGGCTGTTTCGATGGTAGGTATGCCGCTGCTGACCTTTGGATCAGGTTCAGTTTCAGGGCGGTTGATGAGAATTATGAGTACGGCGATGAAAGTGAGAAGAATTACCGTCATGATAGCAAGCGGAAAGACTATTTTAAGGCGGTCACCGGAAGATTTTGATTTTTTGTTTTTTGCTGCGGTGTTTTTTGAAGACTGAGGCATGGTTCTTTCTGATGTAACGGTCTCAGGAGACAGTTCAGCGCCGCATTTACGGCAGAATTTATCCTCACTGCTGACAATATTTCCACATCTTGGACAATACATAATATCCCCCCTGTTGCATTTGAATATACACTTTTATTTTACATCTATATACAGGAAATGTCAATAGAAAAACACATAAAAAACGGCATTCCGTAAAGTCGGTACTATTGCTCCACCAACTAAATCTTGAATTTTTCTGCTTGTCCTGAAGAAGAA